>CAJWZY010000016.1 GCA_913050545.1 uncultured bacterium
TCCTTCTATGCTCAACCGGGAGCCGGTCGGCACCGCGAGCTCTCCGATATCTCCCTCGATTCGCTCAGTTCCCAGCCCGGTGTATTCCGGTGGTGTGCGCTCAATAGTGAGCTGTTCGACCTCGGGCCGTTCCTGGACCTTGACCAGGTATTGCGGGGAGTGGTAGTTGCTGAAGAACCCACGGCCTTCCTCAACGAGCCGAAAAGAGAAGTCCTCGGTGACGGATGGGTGCTCGAACTCAAAGTGGTCGGGGTTTTCTTTGCCGCCACCATCCATGTAATGCCGGCTTCTCCCTCCCGAGCTGTATTCAAAACGGATGGAGATCCGGGCCGGATTTTCTTTTCCGGCAATTGTTTTCGCTACAATTCTGAGTGTGTCTCCCCGTGGAATGGACAACACTCCATTTTGAACATTGAGTACTTCCAATTCGCTCTGGTATTGATAGTTCTTCTCTGAAAACAGCAGCTGACGCTGCAGCCAGATACCGAATGAATTCCCTGTGTAGCTGGCAACTACACTGAGAAGGCAGGCAGCACTGAGGGCCAGGACGACGGACTCAGAAACTTTTTTCGAATCGACCACCTCGGCGAGCTCTATTTTATCCAGGTCTTCAGCAGCCTGCCTGGTCACCTCCTGTTTGAGCAGGGCGGTAAGGCCAGGGTCCTTTTGCGCGGCGTCGGTGGGTTCTCCCAGGAAGCTCACTGCGCTTCTCAGGCGGTCGGAGAGGCCCGGGAAACGGGATTCAACGAGATCTGCAAGCAGTGAATCGGTAAGCGCCAGCAGGGCTGGCCTTGCCAGGGTCTTCCAGGTGACCCAGCAAAGGGCTGCGAGGTAGAAAACGAGGGCTATGGAACGCCCTGTTACAGACAGCCGGAAGGCCCTGTCAATTCCGAACGACAGGCAGGCCAGCAGGGCCAGTGAGATCACCAGGATCGAGAGGCCCCGTGTCCAGATAGAAGCCCGTAAAACTCCCCGGAGGGACTGGAGCCGATCACGGATCCGGCCTCCCGGGGCTCGTTTCTCAGGCGGCTGCTTTTCAGAGCTCAAGGTGTCTTTTTGTTTCTGTATCACAACAGCTGCGCCAGCTTTCTGAGAGCCCATTCAAGGGTCAGGAGGCCTGCGAGAAGGCAGAGGCTGAGCCAGTTATCCCAGAGGGTAATGGGCTCATCTTTTGACTGGATGATTTCCGGTTTCTGGTCGATCTGGCCGGGGATGGTTCCTGTTGTCCAGATCGGGTTGTAGGAGCCGCCGGTAATCGATGCAAGCTGTCCCAGGCTCTGTTCGTCCAGCTGTGGCTGGCGAAATTCAATCTCAGGTGGCTCAACCTGCAGGTTGGTGGTGGTTCCATTGGCCAGGCGAAGCTTGTAGCTTCCCAGGTGGCGGGGGATGAAGACTCCCCGGTACCAGCCGGGAGCCGAGGAATCTTTCTCGAGGCGCAGCTCCTGGGTTTCTCCTTCGGGGCCTTCTACCGAGAGAGCCTGGACCTCGGCCTCCAGGGGTTGGAAGCTCTCGTCCTGAAGCATTGCGGAGATGCGAACGGTGTCGCCGAAGTCATAGGCCTTGCGGTCTGACTGCAGAACACTGCGCCGCCCTCCGGCGAGTCTTGCCTCCGTCAGGTGGCGTATGGTCTGCATCCAGAACTGGTCGTAGATTTCATCGGTGTTGACTCGCCAGCGCCAGGTCTCATCACTGCCGAGAAAGATCGTACGCCCACCGGCGAAGTACTGCCAGGCCAGCAGTGGCTGGTCCTTGCCTGCCACCCTCCTGGAGGGGTCAGAATGCCTGAAGAGGACAGTGGCCCCGGGCTTGGCCTTGCGGACCCTGAAGGACCAGTAAATCCCGGGGACCTCTTCCCAGCGTTGGATGTTTCGAAGCGGGTTGGAGGCCAGCCGGGTCGAATCGTGGGTCGAGGCGGCCCGCGTCGGGCGCAGGGGCCATTCCCTGGTGGAGAAGCCGGTTGTTCCCGGAAGCTCACCGGCCCCTGCCAGGTCAGCAAGGACGGGGATCATCTCGTGGACAGGTTTCATTGGAGTGGAGCGAAAGAAGGCTGAGGAATATTTTTCTCCGGCTACATAGACAAGGCCTCCGTTCTGTTCTGCAACAAAACGCCGCAGGAGCCCGGTGAGAGCTGTGGGGAAATCCCGGGGATCGGGGTCGATGAGGATCGCGACATCGTATTCAAACATCTCCTTCGCTGTGGCGGGCAGCTTCTCGAGGCTGATGTTTCCTCCCTGGGGGAAGTCGGGGTCGGCGCTCATCAGCCAGGCTGAGACCGAAACGCGCCGGTCACGGCGAAGCAGGTTGAGCAGGAAGCGGTATTCGTAGCTCGGTGCCCCGGAGAGGATCAACACCCTGGAGGCTTCTTCGACCACCTCTGTGCGGGTGGTGGACTCGTTGTCGTCTGTGAAGGTCTCCTCGGGCCGGGCTGCGACACGAGCACTCAGGCGGTAGCGGCCTTTTTCCTTGAGGTCGACAGCGAAGCGGGCGGTGGTTGAGTCTTTTCCTGCTTCGAAGCGAAGGGTGGTGCTCTTGAGTAGCTGTTCGGGCCCCGGGGTGGTGCCGTTCTGCAGCAGCGAGCCAAAGAGCTGGACCTCTATGGACTCATCTTCGTACTTTTCCTGGCTCACCTGGACATCGACAGTCATCGGATCACCTGCGAAGACGCGCTCGCTGGCCAGGATCGAGTCGATACGGATATTGCGGGCAGGGGTAGGGTCACCAACCCCGACTGTATGAACGGGGATCTTCTGCTTACGGAGAAAGGCCGCCACAGATGGGATATCTTCTCCCGCGGTCAGCCTCCCGTCACTGATGACGACAACGGCAGCTATTTTTGAGCCGGCCTGCTGCTCGACGGCCTTGCGCAAAGCGCCGGCGAGATTGGTCGCGGTCCCATCTGGCTTGAGGGTGATCCCGGTGGGGGGGGCTGCTGTTTCCGTTTCCGCTGATACCGGAGCAGGGTTTGCTGTTGAGGGCGGGCGGCGCAGGCTGTTGGAGAAGGTGTAGATCTCGAGACGGTTTTTTTCCCGCAGCAGCTCCAGGAGCTTCTTGTCCTGATCCTGGAGCAGGTGGGTGACCAGGGCGGCTCGCGAGGTGTCGGTGACCTTTGAGGCTTCAAGACCGAGGCCCGCCGCCAGCAGCCGGAGTTTTTCGGGCGCGCCCCGGTAGCCGTCTTTCAGGGTCAGGCTCAGAGAATCATCCAGGAGGAGAATGGTGACCTTGCGAACCTCGCGTTTGCGGTTCACCTCGATGACCGGGTAGAAGGCAATGAAGGCGACGAACAACACCAGCAGCGCCCGGATCGAGGCCAGCGAGTATTTCTTCCAGCGCGCAAGGGCGCCTTCACGGGAGTAGGTGATGTAGATGAGGACCAGCCCGACTGCAATCAGGAGCAGGGCCAGCAACCCGAAATCGCCCTCCGGGAAACGGGCGAGGCGCAGGCTGGCCTCTCCATCCCTGATGGAGTCAACCCGGTCGCCACAGAGCCATCGAAGAAGCCATTCGGGAAGAGGGAGGTTGTTCATCAGTCGGCCCTCCCTTCCCGGGAGGTCTCGCGGTGATGGGCGAAGCGGCAGGCAAGGAATCCTTCGAGGAAGAGAAACAGGATAAAGGCCAGCAGCAGGAGATCGGAAATCTCAAAATGACCCCGTCCGGAGCCGGCAAATTCGCGAATCACCTCCAGCCCGATACCCGGGTAGAGAGACTCGAGCTGCCCGGCGCTGACCCTTGAAAAGTCAGATTCTTCCGGGTCACTTCGGATAGCCATGGCCCGCCATTCCCGTTCGCCTCCGCCAACGCGATCGAGTCCGATTCGAAACAGGCCCGTCTTCAGCGTGAAGCGCTTATCGAGAAGGAAGCGGAACTCTTCCTTCTGGTCTTCGGCATTTAAGGAGGGGGCTGCTGTGAGAGAACCCTCGCTCCTTTCATCGATGGCAAGGTAGGCAGCCTCGGTTCTGAATTCACTCACATCGATGGGGAAGTCGATTGCCTGTCCGGCCAGGAATTCAGGTTGTCTTCCCTTTTCCCTGCCGACACTGTCGATGATCTGTCGCAGCAGGATCGGGTAGGTGGCATTGCGCGGCCAGTCATGCCATTCGTCGTCGGCGCTGGTGGCCACCAGCAGGACCCGCCCATCTCCGAAGGGCTTTTCAACAATAGCGGGACTGGAATCAGGGTCTGAAAAACGGGCTATTACCCTGGTTTCCGGCCCGGGGGTCACCTTCCAGAAATTCTTGAACATCACCTGCTCGAGATAGGGTTCCGCCGCTCCCTTCAGGAGACGGAAATAGGGGCTGTCGAAATCAGGTTTCAGCTGCCAGCCCTCTTCCTGCGTTGTTTCTACTTCTGTCAGCTCGGCAGGCAGCAGCCCGCTCCAGGGTTGGGCTTTTCCCTCCGTGTTCATGCCCAGCTGGCGTGAATAGATCGCCGCGTCTGTCTGGTCGCCGGTAAAGATAATGAGGGCACCGCCACCGCGGACAAAGCGGGCGAGGTTGAGCAGGAATTCTTCAGGCAGCCTGCTGTAGGTGTTGGCAAGAAAAACGGCGTTGTACTGGTCGAGGGATTTCTCCGGGAGGCTGGTTTCGGTGACGACAACCGGCAGAATTCCAAAGGAAGATTCGGCTCCGGGAGAGAGCGCGTTGGCAATAAAGTCGGTTTCTCCTTCCCAGGGTTCCGAGGACGGCTCCCCGTTAACGAGGAGCACCTCGGTGGATTCAACCACGTCGATGACGAAGCTGTAGCGGTTGTCATCAGGCAGAGGATCCTTCACGCCCATCAGCTGTGCTTCGGCCCAGTATTTTCCTGGTGTGCGGAAGGTAGAGGTGATGGTGGCGACACCGTTGGATTTACCTTCGATGACGGTAACAGGCTGGGCTACGGCCGTTGACGCCGTGGTCCTTTTTCCGCTGAGGGGGCCGAAGGTGAGCTGGGCCCGCAGGTTCCTGGCGGGTTCATCGGAGAAGTTCTCGATCTCCAGCTGGATCTCGGTGGGGATCCCGGTGGCGGGGCGCCCCCCGGTGACGTTGATCCCGGTGATTGCAAGATTGGATGTGTCAGGGGAGCCGACATCGTAGATCGTTATCTTCGGAGGGTTTTCACTGGAGCTGACCAGCCTCTCGAGGGCCCTTTTGAGAGATTCATCAGGTCCACCGGCTCCATCTGTCCAGTCGGTCGATCGAAGGTCTGTGATGATCGAGAGGGAGCGAGGCCGGGCGACACTGTTGTCGGAGGCAAGCCCCAGCTCGGCGAGGTTGTCGAGCGTGGCGCTGAGGTTCATCCGGGTGCTGGTCGGCTGCAGCATCTCGACGCTCTTGGCCAGTTTCTGGGAGCTCTCGGCGTCTGAGAAATTACCCCGGATCGCTGCCTGGGGGCGGGATGAGCGCAGCACCAGGGCGCTGTCCGGGCTGCTGATGCTGCCGAGGCGTTCCAGCTCATCTGCCAGTGCGCCGCGGCCTTTTCCGAAGGCAGTTCCACCTGCCTGCTGGCGGCTCATCGACAAGGAATCGTCGAGGATGAAGATTTTCTCTTCGTTCTTCAGGGCGCCGGCCAGCCAGGAATACTCGGTATCTGAGAGCATGGGCCGGGCGAGGAAGAGACCGAGGAGTATCATCATCAGGGTTCGAAGGAGCAGGAGCAGCAGGTGCTCCAGCCGCAGCTTACGGCGGGTTTTCTTGAGCGCGGCCAGCAGGAACTCCATGGCCGCCCAGTCCATGCGCAGCAGCTTGCGGCGGTTGAGCAGGTGGATGATGATGGGGATCGAGGCGAGGGCCAGGGCCGCCCAGGCCAGCCCGGTTGTGACGAAGCCGCTCATGGATTCGCCTCCCATCGTGGAGTAATACAGTGAGGAGAGAGGAGAGCCTTCACCGCCTGATCCTCCGCATCCTGGCCCTGGCGGCGATCAATGAGATGACCGCCGCATCCAGTGGGTCGCTGGTGAGGGTCCGCTGGTAATCGACTCCCGCGGTGGAGACGATCCGTTCGATCTCTTCGAGGTATTCTCCGAAGATGGCGACGTAGGCTTCCCGTAGCTGGCGCGGGTCTGCACTGACCTCCGGGTAGCCTTCGAGTCCATCGAAGAGGGTGTTTCCTTCAAAGGGAAAGGAGAGCTCCGTTTCATCGAGAACCTGGAAGACGATGGTGTCGTGTCCCCTGATGCCGAAGGCCTGCAGGGCTGTGGCGAGCTCCTCTCGCGGCGCGAAGAGATCCGAGATGACGATGACCATTCCCCGTCGGGGCAGCTCTTCTGCAAGCTGGCTGAAGACCTCGTCGAGGCCCGTTTTTTCCGCCGGCCTGGTCTCTTCCATGGTCTCGCCGATCAGGTTGAGAACGTTTTTTCCAGTCGAGGGGGGGATCTGCTGGCGGATCTTCGAATCAAACAGGGTCAGGCCGACCGAGTCGAGCTGGCGGTTGAGCAGGTAGGCCAGGGACGCCGCCAGGGTGCCGCCGTATTCATACTTGCTCATGCGGTCCCCGTGGCTGAAGCGCATGCTCTCGGAGCAGTCCAGGAGGATGTGTGCACGGAGGTTGGTTTCCTCTTCGAATTTCTTGATGACGAACCGCCCCAGGCGGCCGTAGACCTTCCAGTCGATGTGCCGGAGGTCGTCACCGGGCACGTAGGCGCGATGATCTGCAAACTCGACCGCTGTTCCGTGATAGGGGCTCCGGTGGAGGCCAGTGATGATACCCTCGACGACCATCCTTGCCCTCAGCTCGAGACGCCCTATCCGGGCCAGGACCTCAGGATCGTAAAACCTTTCGAACTTCGCCATCGCCCAGGGCCTCGCTATCTTCGGCAGGAGTGGTCTCGATCAGCTCATCGATGATCTTATCGACGGTATAGCCTCTTGCTTCCGCATGGAAGTTGGTCAGGATTCGATGCCGCAGCACTGGGTGCGCGATCGCATCGATGTCCTCGACTGCAACGTGGAACCGTCCTGCGAGCAGCGCCTTCGCTTTGCCTGCTGTGACCAGGCACTGGCAGGCCCGGGGGCCGGCTCCCCAGGAGACGTATTCCTTGATGAAGTCAGGCGTGTCCTCGCCGGACTCGTCATCGACTCGCGTTTTTCTCACCAGGCTCATGGCGTACTGGACCACTGGCTCAGCAACAGGAACCCGGCGTACGATCTCCTGTACATCCGTGATGGCCTTCTTGCTGAAGACAGGCCTGGCGGCCTCGCCCTCTTGCTCCGTGGTCTGGCGGATGATGTCGTACTCTTCCTCACGGCTGGGGTACTTGATGAAAATCTTGAAGAGAAAACGGTCCTGCTGAGCCTCCGGAAGTGGGTAGGTTCCCTCCTGCTCAATAGGGTTCTGGGTGGCCAGCACGAAGAAGGGGTCCGGCAGGGGGTTGCTCTTGCCGCCGACGGTGACCTGGCCTTCCTGCATGGCTTCAAGCAGGGCGGCCTGGGTCTTGGGCGGAGTTCGATTGATTTCATCAGCAAGGATGACGTTGGCAAAGATGGGGCCCTTGAGGAAGCGGAACTCTCTCTTTCGGCCGCTGGCGGACTCGTGGATGACTTCCGTTCCGGTGATGTCGGTCGGCATCAGGTCGGGGGTGAACTGGATCCGGCTGAAGTCCAGCCGCAGGCAGTCAGCCAGGGTTTTGATCAGCAGTGTTTTCGCGAGCCCGGGAACGCCCTCGATAATGCAGTGCCCCCGGGCGAAGATTGCGATGAGCAGCTGCTCGACAACCTCGTCCTGGCCCACGATGACCTTGCCGATTTCCGCGCGGAGCTTCTCAAAGCTCGTCTGCATGCGCTTGACTGTGCTCAGGTCTGCTTTCTTTGCCATCGCCTGTATCTGTCCTTTCTGAATTAGAGTTCTACCTGCCGTGGAGGTTCTTCGGTTCCGCGGCAGGCAGAACTCCTGGATGACTGGATTGTTATTTTGCCGGGAGACTCAGCGTTGATAGGCCGGAACATACCTGTAGGGCAGCTGCAGGATGATCAGTGCAATTGCCGTCCCGTAGGTCGTTCCTACCTGGTCGCCCATCCAACTGCCGTCACTGGCCTGGGTGGATTGGAGTCTTCGACTTATTGTACGGTAGTAATCGGCCCATTCCTTCTTCCCCCTCTGGTATTTCGCCTGTGCCAGGTAGAGATGGGTATAAAAATAATGTCCCCAGGACCGGTTGATTTCCGAGTGGACGGATATCGTCCTGTCGCAATACCGCAGGCACTTCAAGGCCAGGGGGCTGTCGTATTTTCCCGCGTTGTAGAGCGTGGCGACAGCGGCAGCTGTCAGCGGTGGGCGTGAGCTGCCGGCCCCGATGCTGTAGCGAATTCCGCCATCCGGGTTTGCCGACTGCTCGATATACCGAACAGCCCGGTTGATTGTTTTTAGATTGACCCGGATTCCTGAATTCTGGCAGGCGCGCAAGCCCTGGATCTGGGTGACGGTCACTGAGCCCTCGTCGCCATCCTGGTTTGGAGTGTAGAGCCAGCCGCCGGCCCTGCTCTGGCTCCGTTCGGTGAGCCGGACTCCCCGGTTAAGTATGTCGTGAATACGCCTCTGGCGGGCCGGGTCGCCTTCCATGCCGTAGACCTCGGCCAGGAACAGGAGCGTGAATCCATGTCCATGCAGTGACCTGCCCTGCTCCGCCGGGGTCGCAAAGAGCCCATTGTTCTGCCCGTTACGCCGGCTTTGATTCATCAGGAACTCAGCCGCCTTGCTGATCGCCTTGGAGTAGGGGCCGCGCGTAGGGGTGCTGCCTGTTGCCAGCAGGCCTGTACCTGCCAGGGCGGTCATTGCTGTGGGGTATCTCCCATAGCCTCCCTGGTTATTCCAGGAGCCATCAGGGTTCTGCGTGCGCACGAGGTATTGCGCGCCGCGCTCGATCATCCGGACTATTTCCGGGGTGACGTGATCCGGCAGGCGGCCGGGCTCCCCGGGAAGAGAAGGACAGACCAGGAGCCCCATGACAAGGGCAGGAAGGAGCAATTGCACTCGGGACCGTTTAGAGGTCATTAGATAGGGAGCTACCGGGCCTTTTTTCGAGAACTACTTTTATCTTACCCTGCACGACTCCAGCGGAAAGTGCCATGCCGAGAAAGAGGCGCCCTTTCTTCTCTACCACTCCAGAGTAGTCGGAACCAACCAGGAAGGGTTTTCCAGTCTTGCCGATCTTTCCGACCAGGCTGCCGGTGGGAAAGCCCTTGAAGGTGGAGGAGGTGCTGGTGCGGTTGACTGACCGGGTCCCATCCGGGCCGCACTTCGTTCCGTTCAGGCTTGCAAGGATGATGGTTCCACTGGACCTGAGCTTGAATTCTTCTCCCTCGGCGAGATCAGCCTGTGAGTCAAACCACTTATTCTTCTCGGCGAAGGTATTGCCGGGCACATCGAAGGACAGCTTCGTTACCAGGGGCTCCTGGAAAACAATGCTCAGTATGTCGGAGCGATTGAAATCGAGTGATCCGTAGCGGGTCTTGACGAGGAAACTTTTTTCTTCGATCTTGCCCTTGATGGTGAATTCGAGAGTTTCGATCTCGTCTTCTTCTCCCTCGAGAGGGACAAGATGGATGTCGCTCTCATCTGGTTCCTCTACGCTCTCATCGAGACGGGCAACGAGTTTTTCCGCCCGGGCCTTGATCTCTTCGTCTTCGGATTTCTGGGCAGCCTCGAGGGCCTTGAGCGCCGGGACACCGATGGCCTCAAGCTGCTCGGAAGCGTCCTCGCGCAGATCAAATTCCTCGTGTCCGAGCTGCTGGATGAGCTTGGTAATTTTTTCAGACAGGCCCGAATCAAGGCTCGAGCAGAAGCGAATCTTGACGAGTTCACTCATCGGGACAGTAAGGAGGCCGTAGACGGTCTTGATCTGGATGTTTGCAGCCTGGGGAACTCCGGCGAGCCGTGTGCCATCCCGCATATGAAACATAGGAGGGGTGGGGGCGCTTCTGCGGACCTTTCCCCCCGTTGCCGGGGGGGAGGCAGCTTTGCTTTTCGGCTTGGTTTTTTCACCCGTGATCGCCTCCTGGAGAGCCTTTACGGCCTCCTTGAGCTGAGGTTCAGCGCCTTTGTTGTCCTTGACCTGGGCCGGCCGGGCCTTCAACTTGATGACCTTTCCGACCGCGGGAGCCTTCTTTTCTTCCTGGGGTGGAGAGGCGAAGAGGTGGGGGCTGGAACCCGGGGCGAGGAAAAAGCCGGAGGCAACCAGGGCAATTGCCATAAGGATGGTTCCCGGCCCGGCTGCGGGAACGCGGCCGGCAGGGTACGTCCTGGTTTTATCGTGTTCAGGCATTGCTTGGGGGTTTTCTTTTTCCGGTTATTCGTCTTTTTCAGCAGGAACTGGAGCAGCTGTTGTGAACCAGCCGTAGCCTTCAGAATTTCCGACTGCCAGCCCTCCGGCTACCGGGCTGATTCGCGGCAACAGGCCTGTGCCCTTGCTGGCGATTTCAACCTGGAGCCAGAGCTCGGAGTTCCCTGAGCCAGGGTCGACAACAGAAACGCGAGTGTACCACTTTTCATTGCTGGGATCCTGCTCGTTGAATACAAAAAGCCAGCGCCCATCCTCGAGGAGATGGCGGTTGCCATCGTAAACCGTATTGCCGGCCGAGAGCCTGGTCTCCCAGAGAGTCTTGTAGTCCTTGTCGATGTGGACAAGGGCTACGCCCCTGGCGCTGAGCTCTTTCTGGCTGGTGCTGCTGCTGCTGCGTGTGTGCATGCGTCCGCAATTGGCGCAGTAATAGGAGCTGCTCCCGGTCGCCGAGCTGCAGGCGAGGGTGACAGTCCCGCCCGGGGTGTTCTCGAAACGGTGGGAGGCCTGCAGGGTATCAGGCAGCGGGATTCTCTGGATGAGCTGGCCGCTTCGAATGGAAACGATGGAGATCTGCCCCGAGCCTCCCAGCCAGATGGATTCGGCTGTGGCATGGAGCAGCTTATGGCTGGACCGTTTGTTCCAGAGGATCCTGCCGGAGGCTGGAGCTCTCACCTCGAGCGACTCGCCGGACATTACATCCGCGATACCCGGTATGGACTGGGCGCCTGACATGGCCCGCGGGCCGGTCACGAGGTCCCAGGTCTCGAGCTTCCGGATTCCTTCATCGGCGAGGGTGAAGCGCAGCATTGCCGCAGGAGCGGTTGACTGGGAAAGGAAGTTCCTTCCCTGCAGTACCAGGTCTCCATTGACCGCCGCATTCTCGGGGCCGGCACGCCACAGGAATTTCCCGGTCTTGCGGTCGATACATACCAGCTTCCCGCCGGGCATCAGAACGACCAGGTCTCCTCCAGGTGAGAAATAGGCCTTCGGAAAGAGGTTCTGGGTCGTGGAGGTTCGGATTGAGCCGAAGGAGGCACGTCGTCGCCCGTATTTTTCAAGCCCGTGGGGGTAGTTCTGCACCCAGGCAAGCTTGAACCCGGTTGCGTTGAACTCGGCTTCGTGGCCCTCTTCTTCAGCGCCTGCTGTCGTCTTGCTCTGCAGGGGCATCTCAAAAGCATAGCAACCTGCAGCGGTGAAGAGGACCAGCCGGTCTCCGGCGAGGTGCGCGACCGCAGGCTCCTCGATATTGCTCTTGAGGCGTGTCTTGATGTCGTCAATCTTCGGGAAGCCGGTGAGGGTTCTCTCCATTACGGTGTTCCCGTTTTTGTCCTTTGCCACGAGCTTGTTTGCCTTGAGTGCAAAGGTTACCGGGAAAGGCTCGGTGCCCGCGGCAGCTCCGATGAGGGTCCCCTCTTCTTCGCTGAGCCAGTAGGCCTGCTCCAGCGGAGTTTCTTTCTCCGGCTGGCGAATTCCTTTCAACGGCCTTGCCTCCGGGACGCCGGTCACAGTCTGCTTGAGCAGGCGGGAGATTTCCGGTAACCCGGCCAGGACGGGGTAGTCCCTGCAGAGCATGCGCAGGTGGCTGCGGGCGTTCTGCGGGTGCCCGGCAGCCAGCTCGATGACGGCAAGCCTCGCTTGTGCCTCCGCGGCACTGGGGGTGTGGGCGCCAAAGAGGGCAATCTTGCGAAGAGTTTCCTTTCCGGGCTCCTCCGAGAGCAGCTCTTCAAACCGCTTGTCTTCTGAAGCGAGCAACTGCTCGAGCAGCTGTTTCAATTCTTCGGCTGCCGCAGGGTCCTCGTCTTCCTCAGCTGGCTTGGCATCGTAGCGCAGCCGGCGCAGGACATCGATGGAGTAAAGCCGTGCGTCCACCAGGTTGCCATCGCCTGAGACCGCGAATTTACCATCCTCTTTAAGCAGGGCGGAGTAGGCAGTTGCAGCGTGCGAGGGAGATTTTTTCAGCAGGAGAGCCGCCTCTTTAAGGCGCCAGCGCAGGTAATCGGTGCGCTTACTGATCAGCGGGGTTTTGCGTCCGGTTCTGCCGTAGCTGAGCATACGGTCGATGGGGCCCGGATCTCCGTTTTCGGCGGTGATCCGGGTAACCGCGGCGATGATTTCATCCCGCAGGTGCTTTCTGAACGAGCCGCTCTTCACCTTCTCGAGCAGCTCGTAGTAGATTTCCAGGCTCTCGGCGTATTTGCCCTCCGATTCCAGCAGCCGGGCCTGCTCAAACCGCCGGGCACCCGGTTTTCCGGCGAAGCGTTTCCAGGATTCCTGCTGGGGGAGGATGGAGGCTATTCCCCAGCCTCCGAGGCTCAGCAGCTGGTCGTCGATGGCGAAGAGGCTGTTGTTGAATTTTCCCGGAATGCGTTCATCCCGGAAACGCAGCTTCTCCAGGATGGTTCCCTTCTCCCGGTCGAGCTTGACGATGGTTTGATAGGACCTCGGCAGGTAAATGTGACCACCAACGAGGCAGCCCATTCCTGCTGCGGAGCCTGGGGGCTTTGTCTTCCAGACATCTTCACCCTTCGCCAGGGACAGGGCGATGGTGGAGGAACCGCTGATGTAAATTTTTTCTTCGTCCGCTCCAAGGAGCTGGTTGCTGGTGGTGGTGAAGCTTCTTTCCCACAGCAGGCGCCCGGTGCCTGCATCGAAGGAGGTCAGGTAGTTGCTGTCGGCCGGTGCCGCCAGCAGGATCTTTTGCCTGGGCCCCGAGACGACGACCGGTTGCGAGTGGACCCATGTATTGCCTGGACGTTCGCGGTCGGCAGCGCGGTATCGGCTGAGCCACAGCAGCCGGCCCTCGCTGGCCTCCACCGCGCAGACCATCCCGGTGCCGGGGGCGCTGTAGGCGACTCCATCGCTGGCGGCAAGGCTCGATCCCATGAGGAACTGCTTGCCGTAGCCCTGGTAATAGCTCGAGTTGAAGGAATAAAGGCGGGTCAGCCACTTGATGTTTCCATCGTAGGTAATCCCGGCCATGTAAAAGCCGCTTTCACGCACAGCGGGGGCCACCAGCAATCCTCCCGCGGGGGTGGGGGGGGCCGTGAAGGCCAGGCCGTAGCTGGGATCGCGCTTGTCTTCAGTTTTTCCCGCTCGCCAGATGAGCTTGCCGTTTTCAGCGTCGAAGCACAGAAGGCGGTTCTGCCGGTAGATGGCCTGCCCTGAGCGCTGGAAGCCGATCCGGGTGCTGTGGTCAAGCATGACGATTCGGCGATGGCCTGTGGAATCCTTGTAGAGACAGAGGCTCCTGGTGCCGAGGTCGCTGTAGTCTTCCTGTCCGGGAGAGACCCGCTGGGTGGTAAAGCGCCCCTGGGACAGCGGCTTGTTATCCGCTTCTTCGAGCAGGTGGGTCCATTTTCTCTTGCCGGTCCTGGCGCCGAGGGAGACGAGGCTGGTTCCCTGGCGAAAGAATATATGGTCTCCATTGGAGACAAGCTGGAGGGCCGGGTGGGCTCCGCGGTAAAGAGCGCTGCTGGTGAGGCCTGCGTTGATCGCGATCGGTCCTCTTGCCAGGATGACCCTGGCGCCTGTGGAAGAAGCCCTTGCTGTTGAAGGATCCTTGAAATGGTGGATCCAGCGCGCCTCGGTGCCCAGCAGCGGGAGCTTGTCCGGGTTTCCTGCTGCGCCACTGTGATCGTAGCCGCCCAGCGGGGCGGCCCATTGAGAGGGGGCGGCTGAAGATGTCCTGGCGTACTCAGCGAGGCTCTTCAGCAGTGGCGAATCTGCCAGGGAGGCTCCCAGCAGGGCCTCACCGCGCAGCCGGACAAGTTTGTCCGGGTGGGTGGAGACAATCTCGTCAAGGTGGCGTTGGCCTGACTTCATGTTGCCGGCCATCAGGTTCAGCACGGCGGCCTGGGCCAGCGTTTCCTGGCGTGAGGAGGAGCTGGTGCTGTCAAAGGGAAGCGTGAGCCGGGTTGCCAGGGTGGCCGCGGCCTCTGCAAGCCGGCCGCTGTCGGCCAGTCGCCCGGCCAGTCGTTCCCAGGCTTCGCGTCCTGCCCGGGTCAGGGGGTAGCGCTCAGCGACCGCACGCAGCGCCTCGTGGGATTCATTGAAGGGAAGCTTGCGGGCTGCCTCGAGAGCCTGGCGAGCCGGGGCATTGTAGGTCGCCCGGTAAGCTGCCCGGGCTTCTTCCGGCAGCGCCAGGAGAAGCTCCCTCATGGCTTCGGGAACCGGCAGGTACCTGACCTGGTCGATTGAATAGACCTCGGCGGTGGGTATGCGAAGATCATCGGTTGCCTGTTGCTGGTTTGCAGGGGGCTTTCCAGCCGGGTTGGGTGGTTCTTCCTTCGCCGGCAGCTTCTCGAGTTCCCGCAGCTTTCGAGCGGCTTTGAGCAGCCTCTGTTTGCGGTAGTCAGCCGATGTGAGCTTCGCGAGGACACCATCGATGAGGGCCTGCCCGGCAACCCACTCCTTCGCCTTGAATTGACTCCTGGCGAGCTCGACCTCCCTGCGGAGCTCGGCTTCTTCACCGGCAACCGCGCCGCTGCGGTATTCTTTGTCCAGGCTGAACCAGTCCGCCGGGGAGTTTTCAGCTGCGGCCCCGCCCGCGGGGATTTCCACATCCGCAGGGTCTTCGATCAGCACAATATCCTGGGCGCCACAGGGTAAACCCGCCACGGCGAGCAGCAGTGCAAGGAGGCTGTTGCGGGACTTGCTGAGCTTGTTCCTTGTCAGGTCTTTATCCCTTGGTCTGAACAATGATCGGGCCTCTTGACCAGGCTTCTTGCTGGTGGAAAGCATGAGCTTTACGGGAATACCCGCGCAGCGGGTTTCCGACTACATTGATGATCGTAAGTATAATGCCTGTCCTGAAAAAGAAAAATTTAGGGCAAGCGCAGGCCGAGGCATCTGAGTTCCCGGCAGGGGGGCATTTCAGGGCGGTGAGGTTGAGGGGCAATGACCTGAAAACGCCATGAATCAGGCGGTTTATTCCGATGCTTCCAGGTTCCCTGAGTTCAGAAGGTCCAGGACCAGTATATTTTTCCGAAATTGTAGATTGCCATGGCAAGTGAGGCGACCATGGCCAGGCCTGTTAGGGCTGCAGGAATTCGCCACCGCAGAGAGGTTTTGCTGGTGGCGTAGTCTTCCATGGTGAGGCCGCAGATTCCACCTACTATGAGTCCTCCAAGGTGTCCGGCGTGGTCGATCCCGGGAATGAGTAATGAGAGTAGCGCAATAAGGAAGACCCATTTCACCAGCATCCTTCGCAGGGCGGCGTGACGTTCCTTGATTGAATAAACGAGCAACATCCCCACCAGCCCTGCCAGGGCTGTTGAGCAACCAACAGACCAGTGATTTTCAAATGCTGAGGATCCTCTTCCTGTTGCTTCTTTTCTTCCTAAACTTCCACCACATTGAGGTGATTTTCCTGTTATAATATGCTTAATATGTGTATTATTATTTATTATATTATATTCATCCATCATCCAATCCATAATCTGTGAATTAGTACCGACATCCGGTGCCGGTATATCATAATCTGGACCAATATAATTATTAATTGCTCTTGTATATCCTCTTGTAATTAATTCTAAATCTTTTTGAGAATAATCTTTAGGATTTAATTTAATACCACCTTTTGCACCACCAAAAGGTAAATCTTGTAAAGCACATTTAATTGACATTAAACTCGCTAATGCCTTTACTTCATCTAAATGAACATCCTCATGAAAACGTATACCCCCTTTAAATGGTCCTAAAATATCATTATGTTGAATACGATATCCTTTAAATATTTTTAAAGAATTATTAGATAATTTTACGGGGAAATTAAATATGATTTCATTTTTGGGATGATTTAAGATTTGTTTCATGTTTAATGAAATGGATGAATTATTAAATCCATTTGATAATTGTTTTTGAACTAAATTTAGAAATTTATTATTCATTTTTTGATGTTCCATTGATTATTATTAAATAATAATCAAATTTTAAATATTTACTTTATTGTATTAT
>CAJWZY010000017.1 GCA_913050545.1 uncultured bacterium
GGTCTCCCGCTCCATCGCCGAGTTGAGATAGGTAACCCCGAAGGCCTGGGCACGACGGGGAATCACCGGGGCGACGAGGTGGTCGGAATCCGAAAGAGGAGAGGTGCCCAGGCTGCTGAAATCCAGCTCCTCGGCGCCCTGCTCCTGCGGGCAGAACCCTGCCGCCCATTCTCCGACTCTCAGCTGCCGGCTCTCCAGCCACTCGACCAGCTCAACCATTGGCGTCGGCAGCCCGCTACAGGTCCACCTTGCCGCCTCCCAGCCCGCCTCACGGTTTTCCCGGCTGAAGTTCCTGCGGTGGCTCGGCAGCGCAAGACAGTCGGTGAGATCCCAGGCCCGGGCAAGGGACTGGCCCTGCGGGGAGACCTCGAGCCCGTTGCCGCCAAGGATCCGGAGCTCCCTGCGACTGGCCGACCAGTACTGGCCCAGGTGGGTAAGGGACGCCATATTCTCTACACGCTGCCAGGGTACAAGGTTAACTCCAATCACCACCAATGCTGACTCTTGTGCCGTTCAGGTGATGATAGTATAGGGCTCTGGAGCGGGGAGACAATCGCGGATTGAGCCATACGGCGGGGATGCCGGAATACAGAGAATGAACACCCAGGCCACCACCAGCAGAGAAGCCGGGATCAGCAAGGCGCTGCTTGGCTGGTACCGGACAAACCGCCGCCGGCTGCCCTGGCGGGAGAACCCGGAACCCTACAGGGTCTGGGTCTCTGAGATCATGCTGCAGCAGACCAGGGTCGAGACAGTGATTCCCTACTTCGAGCGCTTTCTCGAGCGCTTCCCCACTGTCGAAGCTCTCGCTGCCGCCAGCGAAGAGGAGGTTCTCACCCTGTGGTCCGGGCTGGGGTACTACCGGCGGGCCCGCTCCCTGCTCGAGGGGGCAAAGGTCGTTCTCGAATCCCATGAAGGAGTCTTCCCGCGCAGCTACGAAGCGGCCCTGGAGATACCAGGCATCGGCCCCTATACCGCCGCCGCAATCCTGAGCATCGCCTACGGAGAGCCCTACCCGGTCCTTGATGGAAATGTCGAACGGGTCCTTGCCAGGATCCTGCGGCTGAAGGAAAACCCCCGCAAGACCGCGGTTAAAAAACGTCTGCGAGAAATTGCCGGCAGCTGGATGCCGCCCGACCAGGCCTCCAGCTTCAACCAGGCCATGATGGAGCTTGGCGCCCTGGTCTGCACTCCCATCTCTCCGGACTGCCCTGGCTGCCCGGTCAACAAGGCCTGCCAGGGAGCCGAACACGGAGATGCCGAAAAATTTCCCCGGCTTCCCAGGAGGCGCAAAACAATAGCGGTCGAGCTCGAAGCGGGCATCGTGCGCCGCGGAGATCGATTCCTCCTCGAGCGCAGCGAGGGCTTCGACTACCTCGAAGGACTGTGGCTTTTCCCACTCGCCGCACCCGGTGACGGCGGAATCGAGAACAGGCTGGCGGAAATTCTCGGCACGAAGGTCGAAAAAACCGGGGAGCTCAAAACCGTCAGGCACTCCATCACCTTCCGGCGCCTTGGCCTGCAGCCCTGCCTGCTGAAGACCGGGCGTTTCTCACTCAAGGGAAAGCCGGCCTTTCGCTGGGCCCGGCTCGAAGAGCTTGGCAGCGTTCTGCCCGTTTCCTCGCTCTGCCTCAAGATCGCCGACAGGCTGAGGGAAGGAACCTGAGCCCCATCGCGCAGAAGGGAAGGCCGGCAACAGAAGTGTCTCCGGGAAAAGCTGCGGCTTGGATGACTCCCCCCTGATGCTTATACTGCCCGTTCGTGAAAACCCGCTGACGGCGGGTGGCACATCAAACGGTAAAAACATAACCACGAATTCCACAGGATTGTGATGAGCGAAAATTTCGGAACAAACGCCCAGGACCTGCCGATCTTCGATCCTTTTGATGGAGAGATCATCCTCAGCCCCGAAAAGGAGGGACAGGGATACTGGGTCGGAGCGCCAGCCGTCACCTGGGATGCAGAGCGCAACAGCTTCCTGATGGGCTACCGCCGGCGAAGGCCCCGGGAGCACGTTCCCGACCGGGGCTATACTTCCGTCGTCGCCGAATCTTCCGATGGAGTCAACTTCAAGACACTCTGGAGCATGGAGAAGGCCGAGCTCGACACCACCTCCATTGAGAAATGCTGCATGCTGCGCTGCGCCGATGGCGTCTACCGCTACTACCTCAGCTACGTCGACCCCGCCGATCAACGCTGGCGGATCGACATGGTCGAATGTGACTCCCCTGAAAAGATCGACATCTCCACCCGCAGGGAAATCTTCACCGCTGAATCAGCCTCCGCCGCCCAGGACTCACCGGTAGAGGGCGTCAAGGATCCGATGGTTTACTGGATCGACGGGACCTACTATATGTTCATCAGCTACGCCGAGGGAGCGCCGCGGGACAGGGAGAACAGCTCCCTCATGCACGAGACCTCCGATGTGTTCAACACCGGGCTGCTCACCTCCACCTCTGCCCTGGCGACCTCCAGTGATGGGCGCAGCTTCCAGTGGCAGGGCAATTGCCTCCCTGTAGGCGACGAGAGCAAATGGGACTGCTATGCCGCACGGCTGGGGGCTGTCGTGCGCGGAAAAAACGCCTGGTACGGCTACTACGATGGCTCGGCAAGCCATCTCGACAACTACGAAGAAAAGACCGGCTTCGCGGCTTCTGAAGATCTCTACAACTGGACGAAGCTCACGCCCTCCGCGCCGGCCATCACCGTGCCCCATGCCAGCGGCTCGGTGCGCTATGCCTGCGCGGTCGAGCGGGGAGAGGAGCTCTTTGTTTACTACGAGATGGCGCAGCCGAACGAGTCCCACGATTTACGGCTGGTCAGGCTCCCCGCAAGGGTGAGCTAAGCCAGCCCTATCCCTGGGCCTGCCCCTGGGCCTGCCCCTGGACTGGGCCCTGGACTGGGCCCTGGACTGGGCCCTGGACTGGGCCCTGGACCTTGCCCGCGTCGGCGTCTTCGCCGTCGAGAACCTCGTCAATCGTCCTGAAGAGCTCCGCAGGCCGCAGCGGCTTGGCGATATAGGCATCGAGCCCGCCCTGCAGGCAGCGCTCACGATCACCTTTCATCGCATTGGCGGTGAGGGCGATCAAGGGGGTGTGGACCCCGGTGCCCTTCTCCCGGTCGCGTATTTCCGCCGTCGCATCGAGCCCATCCAGCACCGGCATCTGGATATCCATGAGAACCACATCGAACTGCTCCCCGGCGAGGGCATCGACAGCCAGGCGACCGTTCTCGGCCACCTCGACGGTATGCCCCTTGCGCTCAAGAAGTGCGACCGTCACCTTCTGGTTCACCGGGTTGTCCTCGGCCAGCAGGATGCGAAGAGACTCCCGCTCTCCTGCGGCAAGGCTGCATGGCTCCTCCTTCGTCTCTACCCGTGCAGCCGTCAGGGTCTCGACGATACTCTGGTAAAGATCCGCCTGGGTGACGGGCTTGCGAAGAAAGGCCCCGATCCCGAGCTCTCTGCTCCTGGACATATCACCCGGGTTCTCACCGGAGCTCAACATCATCACGGTTGTATTGCGGGCCCCCGGCAGTTTCCCGATGCGCTCGGCCGCTTCGAATCCATCCATACCCGGCATATGGTAATCCAGCAGGATGAGCCCGTAGCCGCCGGCCGATTCCGGCAGCGCCTCGATCTGCTCGATCGCCTCGGCTCCACCCGAGACGAGAGTTGGCTTCATTCTCCAGCCACCCAGGGTGCGCTCGAGGAACCTGCGGTTGGTGGCATTGTCGTCAACGACAAGAACCCCCATGCCCTCGAGGCTGACCCGGGGCCGGGCACTTGCCGGGCTGCTGCTGCCATTCCCTGCCCCGAACCGGCTGGTGAAATGGAAGGTGCTGCCGACACCCGGCTCACTCTCAACCCAGATCCTGCCGCCCATCATGTCAACAAGCCGCGAGCTGATGGCGAGGCCAAGCCCCGTGCCTCCGAACTCCCGGGCCGTGGAGGCTCCGGCCTGCGAAAAGGCCTCGAATATTTCGACCCTGCGTTCCGGGAGAATACCGATCCCCGTATCCCTGACCGTGAAGTGGTACTCCATCTCTCCGTCATGGACGGAAGCCGCCTCGACGTTGAGAACCACCTCTCCCTCGGCGGTGAACTTGATCGCGTTGCTCAAGAGGTTGACCACCACCTGCCGCAGACGCGTGGGGTCACCGACGACCAGGTCGCCTGCCCCTTCGGGAATATCGAAGATCAGCTCCAGGCCTTTTTCGTGGGCCTGGAGTGCAAGGGTTCTCGACGCTCCCCCGAGGCAGCTCTTGAGAGAGAACTCGATATTCTCCAGCTCAATCCGGCCGGCCTCGATCTTGGAGAAATCAAGGATGTCATTGATGATCCCCAGCAGGGAGTTGGCTGAGCTGCGAACCATGTCCAGGTATTCACGCTGCTCAGGATCGAGATCAGTGGCCAGCGCGATCTCGGTCATGCCGATCACTCCGTTCATCGGCGTGCGAATCTCGTGGCTCATGTTTGCCAGGAATTCGCTCTTTGCCCGACTGGCTGCGTTGGCATCCTCGACCCTCTTTTCGAGCTCATCGCAACGCTCCTGCACCTGCTCGATCTCTGCCTGGTAGCTTCCGAGGGTGCTGTCTTTCACCCAGAGAATATCCAGCAGTTCATCGCTTCGATCGGAACCTCGACGCTCAAAGACGCAATAGCCCGCCAGGCACAGCAGCCCCCCCAGCACTCCACTGGTGGGCGTCGAATAGAAGCCGAGAAGAATACCGCAGCCGAGCGCAACGACGGCAGCCGCCGCCGCCCGCCAGCTCAGCAGCCTGCTCAGCTTGTTGTAGTTTTTCTTGAACATATTTCCTGCACCTCCACTGCACCTCGAACCGGGCACATCACCGGCAGAAAGGACTCCATGTCCATCCACAGGCTCCCCGCAACCCCGGTAAATGCAACTGCGTCGCAGCGATCCGACTCGCTGCTATTACAGTCTACAACGCTCCCTGCCTGCAGGCAGGTGCGGCCCGGGCCCTGACCTGGTCCATGGCGCGGAATGGGCTCCCAGGGTGGCTTTGAGCGGCTTTTCGCCTAGGTGAGGCTGCGAACGAGGCCGCCATCGACGGGCAGGACAATGCCGGTAATATAGGAAGCCGCCTGGGAACAAAGGAATACCACCGCCGCTGCGAATTCCTCCGGCTGACCGAACCTGCCGGCGGGGATCACAGCCTCCGCCGCAGCCTTGATCTCTTCCAGTGAAACGCCACCGTCCTCAGCCCGCTTCGCAAAGATAGACTCGAGGCGAGCTGTCGAGGTGGAACCCGGTGCCGCCGTGTTGACCGTTACGCCAGCGCCTGCCACCTCATCGGAGAGCGCCTTGGCAAAACCGACAACAGCAGAGCGCATGGCGGTAGAAATCGTCAACCCGGCTATCGGTTGTTTCACGCTGGTGGAGGTGATGAAGACGATCCGGCCCCACCTTCTCTCCCGCATCCCGCCAATCACCTCATCTGCAAGCTTCTGTGAAGATCTGAAGGTTGTTTCAAAGCCGAGCTTCCAGGCCTCGTCACCGAGCCCGGCCGCATCCCCCGGCGGCGGGCCACCATTGTTGGCAACCAGGATCTCGACGGGGCCGAGCGCCGCCTGTGCCTCGGCGATGAATTGCCCGGGGCCTTCCCCGCTGCCGAGATCTGTGCAGATACCCGCCAGCACCGGCTCCTCACCGTTTTCCTCCAGCACCCGGGTACGGATATCCTCCAGCGCAGCCTCGACACGCTCCGGGCTGCGGGAACAAAGCGCCACGCTGGCTCCCTCGCGTGCCAGCCCCAGCGCGACCGCCTTTCCGAGACCACTCGAGGAGGCCGCCACCGCCGCCACCTTCCCTTTGAGACCAAGATCCATCTTTGCCTTCCCCTTATCTCATTACCGGTGCAGAGCCGCCGCTGCCGTCACTCCCCGGGAGGCGGCTCCTCGCCCTTGTCGTCATCCTTTTTCTTTGCGGGCCCCGGAGGAGGCCCGACAGGGACCCCGACCACCGAGGCGGCAATCAGGTCAACCCCGGGAGCTGCGACATCTCCACTGACCTTGATCTTCAGAATTCCCTTCTTGATGCCACTCACTATCTTCTCCAGGTCAATCCCGGTCAGGTCGATGATGTCCGACAGGATCGGCACCTTGATCTTCGAGCCCGGCAGCTGGGGCTCGAGCTCGAGCGCCAGGCGGCCATTGAAATCCATGCTCCCGGAACCGGAGAAGGAAAGAATCGAGTTGGCGCTCTTCAGCTGGAGGTCATCGGTGGTGAAGCGGCCCTTCTCGATCTTGTAGGGAATATCGAGAGAGTCGATCTTTGAGCGCTTGACGAGATCAGAAAAACCAAGACTCACAAGGGTCGGTATGTTGAAGATCTTGAAGATCTCCAGGAAGACCGGCAGGCGGGCAAGCTCCGCCTCGCGGATGGAGCCAAAGCCTTCGCCGCGAATTGAATCCTGGTCACCGGTCTTGCCCGCGAAGAACACCTTTCCGTTTGCCACCCCACCGACCCCGTTACCACCCAGGCGGAACACGTCCACGGAAGCCTCCGACAGCTGCACCCCGGAGGCGGCGAATTCGCCCCCCAGGTCTCCCTGCTTGTCACCGGTGTCGATGTAGAGCATTCCATTGAGGCGACCCTTGTAGAAGTTTTCAGAGGCTATGCTCATCTGGAAGGTCTCTGAGATGTCGCCCTGGGAAAGCCTTCCGATGATGCTGCTGGAAAGATAGGGAGCCGTCTTCTCTGCATCCTCGGCGTTTTCCTCCAGGCGGCGAATCCGGTCGTGACGCTCACCAAAGGCAAAGACGATGTCGCCATCCTGGAGCTGCAGTCGGTTGAATCGCGCCTTTTCGACCCGCACCTCCCCCCAGAAATAATTAGGCCGGTCCTTCTCGTTTCCACCTGTAAAGCGGCCGCTGGCATTCATCTCCGAGATCTTCACACCAAAATCGACAGCCGCATTCTTCGTCCTGATCTCGGTCCCCTCGAAGTACACCTTGTCGTTGGCGGGGTCTTGCGGATCCTTAACGTACCACCCGCTCAATCTTCCAGAGAAGGCGCCCTGCAGACCCAGGCCTGTGAGAAATTTTTTCAGTCGATCAGGAAAGGCATCGGGGAGGCTGCGGTCGATCTCAAAATCAGTCAGCCTCAGCTTGTAATCAAGGCGCGGCTTACCGTCAACCTCGGCAAAGCTACCATCAAAAACCACCCTGGAGTCGGAGGTGCGAAAGCCGCTGAGCTCGACCTTTCCGGAACCGAGGATCACTATCTTCCCGGCGCCAAGCTTCAACAGGTAAGGGAAATCTACCGGGCGGATTTCTCCTTCAACCAGGTCAAGGGCCGTCCTGACCATGGGCTTCCCCGCCTTGTTACTGTTAATCCCCACGCTCGCCTTGAACACGCCCTTGAAGGCAAGATTCTCAACCAGCTCTGCAACCTCCGGTTCAAGAGCCGCGGCAAGAGCCTTGTCGTAGCCGAAGTTATCGCAGGTGATGGTCAGATCGACCCCGGGTCGCTTCTTCTCTTCCCCCTCCCGCAACGAAGGCTGCACCCCGAATGAGCCTTTGCAGAAAATCTTCCGCGCGCCATGAAGACCCTGGACATCCAGGTTGACGCCGAGCTCGGGACTGCGCGAATCGTAGAGAGCTTCACCGCTGATTTTTTCCACCTGGTAGGGGAAGAACTTGTGACGAATCTTCAGCTCCCGGGGATATACCGACAACAGAACGTAAGGGGCCGGGCGGGTCTTCTCCTCTCCCTTTGCAGGCTCGGCGAACACCCTCGCCTTCAGCGCCACCCAGCCTTCAGGCTGCAGGTTGTCCCATTCAGTGACAGCCCCCTTCACCTTCTCGCTGAGAACACTGCGCAGCCGGCTGTCCAGGGGCAGGCAATCGGCAGGAGCTTCTCCACCCAGCTCGACAACGGCCTCAAGAGCGCCAGCGCCAGCGGCGTCATAGCTCAGCTGCGAGACAGCCAGGCTTGCAGCCCCGTATTTTCCAGTCAACGTATCACCAACTTTCACCAGCCCCTTCTCGAGGCTGAGCGTTCCGGAGAGCTTCTCAACAGGGAAGCCAAGCTCCCGGTGGTTGACCTCGAATCCAGACAGCTGCACGGTGGCGGTGACCGCATCGAGCGCTGGAGGGAATTTCAGCTCTCCGGCTGTCTCACAGGTCAGTCCTGCCCGGCCCCGGATAACGATTCCGGGGTAGGTCCTGGTCAGCTCCGGCACCAGGAGGGCCAGGAGCCCCTCGTCAACCGGCAGCGACTCCAACCGCAGGGCTCCCCCGAGGGTGGTCACCGAACCCCCGGCAGGATCAAGGCCTGCTTTTGCGTTCAGGCTCATTTTGCCACCGGAGATTTCTCCCCGGGCGTCGTTGACCACCAGCATGTTACCCGTCCATTCAACCGTACCGCCAGCCAGCACCAGGGACTGCTCGATACCGGGCACCACCAGGCTGCAGCCGGCAAGACTTGACTGGAGACGGCGGACCTTCAAACCTGATTTTTCGTCAAAACCAACCGCGCCCTCGAGATTTACCCGGCCACGAAACGATCTCTCCTGCGCCAGCTTCCTGGTTTCTTCATCCAGCAGCACCGAGAACCGCCCCATGGGATCGAACTCGAAGACCGAAAACGTCGCCTCCACCGGGCCCGTTGAAACGTCTGCCAGTCCACCGGCAAGACGGCCCTCGACCTCGACTCTTGCCGCCCCATCAAGCCGGAAACCCGCCTTTACCTTGAGGCCTCCACTGGTATCAGAATTGAGGTCCAGCTCGAGTCCCGTGGCGGTCACCGCCAGGTCCTTCCTGCTATCACTGAAGCTCACGTTGAAACCATGGACCCGAAAGTCCGGCAGGGATGCCGCGGGCTTGCCGCTCTCAGTCGCTGTTGCACCTGCAGGTGAAGGTGCCTTCCTCAACAATTCCGAAAGGTTCAGCTTCCCATCAGGGCCAATGGAGACCTCTGCCCGGCCCCCCTCAACGACAACGAGTTCCGGGTTGAAGCTGCCCAGGCAGAGCGCGCCGAAGTCCGGAACGATCCTGATCCGGGGGAGCTCGATGATGGAGACAGGAGGAATATTACCCTCTCCCCCCGGGCGTAAAATCCGCAGGCCCCTCAGGAGCACCCCATCGGAAAAATCAAACTCCGCTGAGGTGATCTCAAAGGGTACGTCGAGTTTCTCCTGCAGGAGCGCCTCGACTCGCGACCTGACAGCTGAGGGACGGGTGGCCAGCCACAGGTTGATGGCCAGGACCAGGAAAATGACGGCACACAACCCGCCAAACATCAGCGTCAGCCTGGATCTGCGCAGTCTAGGAGACAATTACTGGATTCTCCTTCATTGGTCCTCTCCCGCCAGCTTCCTGGCCAGCACGATCTCCGGCTCGGACGGACGCAAATAGGCGGGCTTCAGAGAGTGAATCGCTTCCTGGTCAAAATTCGCCTCCCCCAGGGGTCCCAGGGACAAACCTGCAAGGGTGGCTGCCCTCGGCTGGTCCCACTCAACGGGACCACGGTTATAACCATACTCGCTTGCGCAAACGCTGCCACCATCATCCTCAAGAGCGCTGAGGAAACTGTCGGCTCCCCTGCCAAGGATCCAGGCAGGCCCCTCCAGCAGGCCAGCAAGCTCCGACAACGGAGCCACCTGGTCTTCAGCCGTCCTCTGCGGCCGGCCTCCCTCCCCGCGCCTGAAATGAGCGCCGTAAAAGAAACCTCTCCTGCCATCGAGCACCGGGATGAAGGAATCGACTGCTCCCCCCTCGACCTCTCGCCCGGAGCCAGGGGACTCCATGGCAAAGGCGGCCATTACCTCCAGGGAAGAAAGCGCAACGACAGGAATCCTGAGGGCAATGGCCAGCGTTTTTGCCGCTGTCACCCCCACCCTGCACCCTGTATAGGAACCAGGCCCGACACTCACACTGATGCCACCGAGATCGCCCGCGGCAAAACCTCCCTGGCGAAGCAGGTTGTCAATCCTGTCGGCGAACTCCCGGGCATGAGCCATATCGGAGGAAAAGGTGTCCTCCTGCCGCACACCCTCACTGTCAAAGAGTGCCAGGCTGCCCCGGGGATCTGAGGTTTCTATTGCCAGGTAAATCATGGCTGGAGCATAGCTGTGATCGTGCTGCTGAACATTAAAAAGTTATCGGAGGTGGAACCCAGCCCGCAAGAGCCGGGGAGCCGGGGCCGAAATGGCCTCTCCGGGGTAGTTTTTCGCCCTGGAGAACTAAATGCAACGCCAGATCCAGTATTCCGATAAATGCGGACGCCTCCAGCGGCTATTCAGAAGTCTGCCGAAAGCATTATGTCTTTGACACTCGTGCCTTGCCCAAATACTATAAGCCGTTTCTCTACGCCCGCTTGCAGACATCTGGTGGGCAGAATTGAGCATTTGAGGGGTACCTGGAGTCGCCGGATTCCGGCTCCGGTCACATCGACCCGGGGACTTCTTCTCTCTACTTACTATCGAGTTAGCAAGACTTTACGCCATGACTGAACCTGTAAACCGAACGCCGCTCATTGCGGGCAACTGGAAAATGAATACCACCCTCGAAAGCGGGGTGGCGTTGGCAAAGAATATCCTCGAGGGTGTCGCCGCAATTGATGCCGGTTTCAGTACCCCCGGGTGGGAAATCGCCTTTTACCCTCCCGCCACCTCGCTCGCCCTGGTTGCAGATCTTTGTGCCGGGTTTGACGCCTGCGATGTGCTTGTCGGCGCTCAGAATATGCATGCGGAGGACAGCGGTGCTTTTACCGGGGAAATCTCAGCCGAGATGGTTCTCTCCTGCGGAGCAGGCAGTGTCCTCCTGGGACACTCCGAACGACGTCATGTTTTCAACGAGACCGATGCGGAAATCGGCGCCAAGGTAAAGGCGGCCGTCGATGCGGCCATCACTCCTGTTCTCTGTGTTGGAGAAAAACTCGAAGAGCGCGATGCGGACAAAACGATGGAGGTCGTCGCCCACCAGCTCGAGGCAGGAATCGAGGGGCTGACCGAAGCCGAGCAGCTGAAAACAGTAATCGTCGCCTACGAGCCCGTCTGGGCCATCGGAACCGGCAGAACTGCTTCCCCTGCCCAGGCCCAGGAGGTCCACGGTTTCCTGCGGAAAGAGCTTGGAAAGGCCTTTGAAAAACGCGGCGGTAAAGCCGAAGATCGAGAAACAATAAGAATTTTATACGGTGGTAGCGTCAAGCCTGATAACGCTTCAGAATTGCTTGGTGAAACCGATATCGATGGTGCGCTCGTAGGCGGAGCGAGCCTCGATGCACAGTCTTTCCTCGGCATTTGCGAAGGAAGCAACTGACCGGGTTCACTGGCAGAACCCGGCCTTAACTAAAAAACACAGGAACCGTCCAGGACGGTTCCAGCGAGTAAAAATCCCGGAGGCAAAATGATTTTCGAGTTCTTTCCCGTTTTGGGTTTCTGGAGCGGCTTAGGGTGGGGCCTGGCGGGCTGCGTAATCGCCTTCCTTGCCTTGCTGATGATCCTTTCCATCGTCTTCCTGCAGGACTCCAAGGAAGGTGGGCTTGGTGGCGCGTTCGGTTCAGCCGGCGGCGGAGATTCCGTGCTGGGTGCCAGCGGGCAGCAAGGGATTGTCAAGGTCACCGCGGTAATGAGCATCATCTTCTTTGTACTGATCATCGGCTGGGGGGTAATGGGGTCGAGCGGCCCTGGAGCCTCGAACAGCAAGACCCAGAAAATTATCGATGGCGACAAAAAATCTTCGGAGGCCAGCACAGGATCTTCGGAGGCCAGCCCGGCTGCGCCGGCCGGGGGAGCTGTGGGGCCGGCTCCCGCCGATGGAAAAACCGGTGGCGGCGAATCCTCCGACGGCAGCGGCAAATGAATCACTTATTGGATTCCTGCTCACGCAGGAACAGGAGTCTCGAAGCATGCGCAGCATGACGGGTTACGGTGACGCTGTTTCCGAAACGCCTGAATTCGTACTGATCATCGATATCAAGGCCGTCAATAACCGCTTTCTGAAGATTAACTCGAAAATATGTGACGAGGTCAGCTTTCTCCAGGTCGACCTGGAGGAGGCCGTGCGAAAGCAGCTGGCAAGAGGCTCGATCTTTTTCACCATCCGTTTCCAGCCGGCAAAACCTTCCGATCTTTACCAGGTAAACGAAGACGTTGTAAAGAAATACGCAGATACCGTAGAGCGGCTGGGCAAGGAGCTCAACACCAGCGAGGAGATAAGACTGCAGGACATCCTCGCCCTCCCTGGCGCCATCAAGGCTGATGACACCGTCATTCCCGAAAGAGAAAAAGTGCTTCCGGTCGCATTGGACACCATGGAAAGAGCCCTCGGTAAGCTGGTCGAAATGCGTGAGCGTGAAGGCAAAAACCTGCATGACGAACTCGAAAACCGATGCGGGAAACTGGATGAGCTGATGCTGGAAGTAAAAAAGAACGCGCCGCAGGCCCTCGAAGACCATTTCAGGAAAATAGAAGAACGCACCGGGGTCCTGCTGGGAGAGCAGAAGGCGGGCCTCAGCGAAGGCGATATCCTCAGGGAGGCGGCCCTGCTTGCGGAGCGCTCGGATATCACCGAGGAGATCGCACGGATGGACAGCCATCTCGAACAGTTCCTCGGCGCACTCACAGTTGACGAACCCGTGGGCCGGAAGCTCGAGTTTATCTGCCAGGAAATGTTCAGAGAATCCAACACCATGGGCTCCAAGGCGCCTGGCAACGAGGTCAGCAAGTTCGTCGTTGAAATCAAAGCCGAGGTAGACCGGGTGAAGGAACAGGTTCTCAACGTTGAGTAAGAGAGGACGCCTGATCGTCATATCCGGCCCCTCGGGGGTCGGCAAAACCAGCATCTGCGAGGCGCTGCTGAAGAAGCCAGAGTTTAAACGAGTCATCACCTGCACCACCCGGCCTCCACGCGAAGGGGAGCAGGATGGAATCGATTATTTTTTTTCGGCCAGGAACGATTTTGAAGAAGGAATAAAGGACGGCCGGTTCCTCGAGCACGCAGAGGTTTACGGAAACCTCTACGGAACTCCGAGAAGCCAGGTCGAGGACGGAATTGCGAAAGGCAACGACCTGCTACTCAATATAGATGTACAGGGTGCCCGCCTGGTAAGGGACTCAGGAATCCCGGACCTGGTGACTGTTTTTATTGATGCTCCCAGTGAGGAGGAACTCGAGAGGCGGCTCGTCAGCAGGGCCGCTGATGCAGAAGAAGACATCCGGCAGCGCCTGGAAATCGCCAGGAGCGAAAGAAAGGAAAGATCCGCCTACCATCACATCGTCGTCAACGACGATTTCGACAGGGCGGTACAGGAATTAGAGGCTTTACTCGAAGCCCCGGTCGAATCAAACTAAGGAATCATTCAAAGATTTATTTGGAGTCAAAACATGCTCGATATCGATACGGAAGAAGAACTGGTCCAGCTCGTTGGAGGCAAGTTCAGGTTAACCGCGCTTATCCAGAAGCGAATGGCCGAATTGAACAGGGGTGCTCCGCCCCTGGTTGAATTTGAAAACAACGAGAAGCCCGATCTGCGCACGATCGTGATCAAGGAGATCACGCGCTTTCTACGTATCTGGCAGCAAACTATCCTGCCGCCGGCGATTACAACCACGCTGTACTTCGTCATTTTTGGCAACCTGATTGGCCCACGCATTGGCCAAATGGACGGCTTTAACTACATGGATTTCATCGTCCCGGGCCTGATACTCATGGCGGTCATCACCAGCAGCTATTCCAACGTGGTGTCGTCATTCTTTGGCGCCAAGTTCATGCGCTCGGTGGAGGAGATTCTGGTTTCACCGACGCCCAACGTCATCATCCTGACTGGTTTCGTTGTCGGCGGCATGGCCCGCGGCATCATCGTCGGCTTGGTGGTGACGCTGGTATCACTTTTTTTCAGTGATCTCAGAATTCACGACCCCGCTGTGCTCGCCAGTGTGGTTATCCTGACGGCAATACTGTTCTCGCTGGGCGGGTTTATCAATGCGGTCTTTGCCAAAAGTTTCGACGACGTTTCCATCGTACCGACTTTCGTGCTGACACCGCTGACTTACCTCGGCGGCATTTTCTATTCCATCCACCTGCTGCCTGAGTTCTGGCAAGGGGTATCCATGGCCAATCCAATCCTGTACATGATCAACGCGTTCCGCTTCGGTTTCCTGGGCATTTCTGACATCAACATCGCCTTTTCCTATGCCATCATTATCATCTTTATTCTGGTGTTGTTTGCCCTCAGCCTGCGACTGCTGCACCGCGGCTACGGGATCCGCCAATAAACTTTACGATGACGCCTGACCATAAAATGATCCTCTACACCCGTAACTGGTGCGGCTTCTGCACGCTGGTAACACGCACCGCAGCAACACTTGGCGCAACCATTGAGGAGCGCAACATCTGGCAAAACAGGAAATGGCGCCAGGAGCTCATTGACGGGCGTGGCTGCGCCAGCGTGCCAGTGCTGCGGCGAAACTGTGCTGACGGTAGCAGCGACTGGATGCCTGAATCCGGCGACATCGTCCGCTACCTCAGCGAGCATTACGGCAAGGCAGGCCCGCCCGACTGACGCCGGCCAGGTCCACCCCGCCTGCGGCGCCGGGCTCTTACATTCTCGTCATCCGCAGCGAGCGGCAGGCCGTGGTCAGCGCCGGCCGCCTGGGGACCGTACACCTTAAGCGGGGCTGGTATCTTTATGTCGGCTCGGCTTTCGGTCCGGGGGGGTTGGCCGCACGCCTTGCCCACCATCTGCGTCCGAGCGAGCGCCGCCATTGGCACATCGACTACTTGCTAGACGGTCGGGCTGTACGGGAAGTCTGGTACCGCTGCGGTGCCCGGGACCTCGAGCACCACTGGGCGCAGGCACTGCTGACCCATCCCGCGGCACAAGCGCCAGTGGCAGGCTTTGGCGCAACCGATTGCCGTTGCCGATCGCACCTCATCGGCGTTGTGCGTGGCCAAGATCTTGCTGCCCTTAAAAATCTGCTGTCGCCCACGGTGTGGCGACTGCGCTGATTCCCCCGTTTACCGGCGTATCAAGTTCGAGCTTGCAGGGGCGTAAATGCGCTGCGCCAGATAAACCCCGCGAGCGCGACCGCTGGTAACGGCTGGTCTTGCCCCTATGGCAGCACTCGATTAGACTTCGATCCCAAGCGTATGGGGCTATTATATTGATTTTTATCGGGTTTTACTGGATCCTGGCGCTGGGGCAGGCCTGCGCCAGGATAATGGACGAACAAAACCGATTACCTGGAGCACAGGCCGCGGGACAAGCCAGTAACTACCGGGGCGGTGAGGTGCACGAGCCCTGCGACCTGCCCAGACGCAGTATTTGACTATCCACGGAGATTCACTCATGTCTTTTATCGATATGCTTTTTCGCTGGGGCCACATCCTTTTTGGTATTGCCTGGATCGGCTTGCTGTATTACTTCAACTTCGTGCAGACGGAGTATGTGAAAGAGGCGGACGACACTGCCAAAGCGGACGTCATGCAAAAACTGGCGCCAAGAGCCCTATGGTGGTTCCGCTGGGCGGCCATGTTTACCTTCCTCAGTGGCCTGGTGCTGCTCAGCCTGGTCAGCGGCCGGCTGACGCTTGAGATCATCCTGGGCGCCACCATGGGCACGTTGATGATGGAGAATGTGTGGCTGATCATCTGGCCCAAGCAGCAAATTGTGATCGGTCTGGTCTCCGGTGACAAAGCCGCAGCGGCGCCAAAGGCGGCGCTGGCGTCGCGCACCAATACCCTATTCTCCATTCCGATGCTGTACATGATGGTAGCCTCAGCCCATACATCTTTCGGCGGCATCTGGAACGGCGGTGGCATGAAGATGTCGGCCCTGTGGATCGGTATCGCAATCATCGCCCTGGTCGAGGCCAATGTCATCTGGGGCAAGATGAACAGTG
>CAJWZY010000018.1 GCA_913050545.1 uncultured bacterium
AACCGCGCATGCCCTGGGCCTGCCGACCACTGCGACGATGATGTTCGGTCATGGGGAGAAGCTGTCGCATCGCCTGCAGCATCTCGAAAAGATCCGTCAGCTCCAGGATAGGACCGGGGGGTTCGTTTCTTTCATCCTGTGGAATTTTCAGCCGGACAATACACCTCTCGGGCGTATTTACCCGGAGCGGATGGAGCCGGCAGAGTACCTTCGCTGGCTGGCTCTCAGCCGGATCTATCTCGATAACATCGACAACCTCCAGGTCTCCTGGTTGACGCAGGGACTAGAGGTCGGGAAGCAGGCTCTTCGTTGCGGGGCCAACGATATGGGCTCGGTGATGATCGAGGAGAACGTCATCAAGCCGGCTGGCGCGAACCACGAGGCGACCGGAGACATGCTTCGTGATGCGATCACGGAGGCGGGCTTCAGGCCCGTTCTCAGGAATGCAGCCTACCGCCGTCTCGAGGATGCGGCGTCCCTGTCATGAAGAAGCTCATCCTGGGCGATCTCCATCGTGAGGAGGCCCCGGCATTTTCAGAGGCCTGGGGTATAGAGCTGCCCCGCAGTTACTGCGATGAGCCGGGCAGCGAACATGCAGCACTGCAGGATTCGGTTGGATTGCTGGATGAGAGCTACCGGGGGGTCCTTGATTTTACCGGAGCTGATGCCGCAGCCTTCCTCGACAAGGTGGTCTCTTCTCCTTTGCTGCAGCTCGTCGATGGTAGTGGACACGATTCCTGCCTGCTGTCGGCGAAAGGTCGCCTGCTCGGGGCCTTCACCCTCTACCGCCTGGGGGCATCGCATTTTCGGGCAGTGCTCGGTGAACCGGTCCGGGAGGCGTTGCTTGAAAGCCTCCGCAAGTATGCTTTCCTGAGCGAGAGCGAGGTTGGCGATGTGACCCCGGAGGTTTGTCTCCTGGGCTTGCGTGGCCCCGCGGCAGCAGGAGTGCTGGAGGCCGCAGGTTGCGCGTCTCTTCCGGGTGTTTTCGAGGTGAGCTCTTTCCAATTTGACGGGGCCCGGGTGGATTGTGCGGGTGCAGCACAGCAGGGAGCTTATGAGCTCTGGATACCTTCGGATCTGCTTGCGGCATCCTGGAGGCGATTGCGTGGCCTTGTTGAGGATGCGGGTGGACTCTGCGTGGGCTGGGAGGCGGCAGAGGCTGAACGCATCGAGGCGGGGATCGCCAGTTGCGGAAGGGATTATGACGACGAATATTTTCCGGCCGAGGTGAACGAGGAGCAACGGCTCAGCTACGACAAGTGTTACGTGGGGCAGGAGGTCGTAGCCCGGATGAGAACTTATGGTCACGCCAATCGAACGCTCGTCCAGCTTTCCAGCCCCAGCGGCTGCGATATTGTTGAGGGAAGCCTTGTTTATTCCGATTCGGTGGAAGCCGGGCGGGTTGGTACGGTGTGTTACTCATTTGTCCACGCGAGTCCTCTTGCGCTTGCAATAATTCACCGCAAATTCTTTAATAGTAAAAGTTTACAACTCGAGAACGGTGAGCCTGCAGAGATCACCGAGATACGCACCCGGGCAGAATGAGCCCAGCTGGAGTACCTCGAGAATGAAGCCCCCCGGCAAGTATCGGGATTTTCCTTTCCGGTGATTGCAACACAGGGGTAACTCGGGATAGAAAAGCGGATTCTACACTTTTTCCAGTACCTCGAGAGGGTACAGCCGGGATATTTTCAGAGAGGTTAAGTTGCAGTGATCGTTTTGAAGTTTGGCGGGACATCAGTGGGTAATGCTGAAGGGATCAGGCGAGTGGGCTCCATCATCCGGTCCTGTCTCGACAGCGATCCATTCGTGGTAGTTTCAGCAGTCGGAGGAGTTACCGACAGGTTATTTGAGCTCAGGGACCTTTCTCTCGGAGGGCAGCTATGGGAAGAGTCCTTCGAGGCGCTTTGTGCAATCCACCGGGATATTCTCTCTGAGCTGGGCCTCGATGAGGGGCTCGTCGATGGGTTGCTCGCTGAACTGAATACCCTCCTCGCCGAGCTGTCCAGTGCAGGGGAATGCACCGCCAAATCGCTCGACCACCTGGTCTCTTTTGGTGAGAGAATGTCAGCTCCAATTGTTGCCGCCCATCTGCAGGCTGAGGGGCTCACCTCGCAGGCCGTTGATGCCTTCGACGCAGGGATGGTCACCGACAGCCGCCACCAGAGGGCTCGCCCCCTCGACGATGTGAACACCAGGATTCGCCAGGCGTGTGAGCAATTCGAGGGAGTGGTCGTTGCAACAGGCTATATCGCCCGTGATGAGGAAGGCAACATCACCACCCTTGGCCGCGGCGGCAGCGATTATTCCGCGTCGATCTTCGGCTCGGCTCTCGGGGCTGAAGAGATCCAGATCTGGACAGACGTTGACGGTGTCATGACCGCCGACCCGAGGATCGTTCCGGCTGCGAGCCCCCTGAAGACTCTTTCTTTCGAGGAGGCCGCTGAGCTCGCTTTTTACGGAGCGAGGGTGATTCACCCGGCCACCATGATTCCGGCCGTCGACGGTAATATTCCAATCCGGGTTCTCAACACCCATCACCCCGATTTTCCCGGCACGATCATTCTCGGCAGCCCCGGTGAAGATGACAGGGGGGTTAAGTCGATCACCAGCAAGTCCCACGTCAGCGTGGTGAATGTCGTGGCTCCGCGGATGCTCGACCAGTACGGCTTCCTGGCCCGGGTTGCCGAGGTATTCAAGCTCCAGGAGGTTATCGTGGACATGATTGCCACCTCCGAGATCAGTATCGCCTTTACCACCCAGAGGGGAGAGAATCTTGATTCAGCCATCGCCGAGCTCGAGGAGTTTTCCGAGGTGGAGGTCTATCATGACATGGAGCAGGTGAGTGTTGTGGGCGAAGAGATCAGGGAGCGAATCGGCTTTGCCGAGGAGGTTTTTTCAGTTCTGCGTGACCTTGAGATCAATGTCGAGCTGATTTCATTCGGGGCGACCCGGATCAATCTCAGCTTCCTCGTTGGTGCAGGCCACGCGGGGGAGGTCGTACGGGTTCTTCACGAGAGGTTGTTTGAACGGTGAAGATCGCACTCGCCCAGCTCAATACGATTGTTGGTGATTGCCGGGGCAACCTGGGCGGGGTCCTGTCCGCCCTGGAGAAAGCAAGAGACCACGGGGCCGACCTGGTTGTTTTCCCCGAACAGACGCTTCCGGGCTATCCGGCCGAGGATCTGCTTGAGCGCGAGGATTTCATCGACCAGGTAGAGGCCGCCTTCCAGGAGGCTGTTGCCGCCTGCGAGGGGATCGCGATGGTGCTGGGGACGGTTGTGCGAACCGGCAACTCCGAAGGTAAGCCGATCTACAATAGCGCTGCGCTGGTGAAGGACAGGGAGGTGCTGGGGTTTCAGCATAAGACCCTTCTGCCTACCTACGATGTTTTCGATGAGGCGAGGTATTTCTGTTCAGCCACCGAGCACCCGGTTTTCGAGCTGGGTGGAAGGAAGCTGGCCCTGGCGATCTGCGAGGATTTATGGAACCTGCCGGGGTTCTGCGGAGAGAACAGGTACGACATTGACCCGATGCAGAAGTGGATAGCCGCTGGCGGTGCTGACCTGGTCGTTGCCATATCTGCCTCACCCTTCAGCCTGGGAAGACCCCGCTTTCGCCAGGGGTTGCTGGAGGAGATCGTTAAGTCCACTGGGGTCGATCTTGTCTACTGCAATCTCGTAGGGGGTAATACATCGCTGGTCTTTGACGGGTCGAGTCTCGCCATGGATTCGAACCTGGAGGTGCTCTGCCACGGGCGGTCTTTCGATGAAGATCTCGTTGTTTTCGAGCTGCCCCCCGGCCCTGGAGTCGAAACGGATGCCGGACCGGTTCCTGCAATAGCTGGAGAGGTCGATCCTGGCTGCGAGGACCTGGAGCAGGCCTTTGGCGCCCTCGTGCTCGGCACCAGGGACTACCTGCATAAGAGCGGTTTCAAAAAAGCCGTGCTCGGTCTCAGCGGGGGTATTGATTCCGCGTTGACGGCCGCGGTGGCAGCCGAGGCGCTCGGCCCGGAAAACGTGGTCGGGGTCACCATGCCCTCGCGGTATTCATCAGCCGGGAGTGTCAGCGATTCAGCCGCCCTGGCAGGCAACCTGGGGATCACTCTTGAAGAGATTCCTATTGAGAAGATCTTTTCTTCCGCCCTGGAGACCCTTGCGCCTGTTTTTGATGGGCTCGAAGAGGACGTTACCGAGGAAAATATTCAGGCGCGTATTCGCGGACTCCTGCTGATGGCGCTTTCAAATAAGCTGAATGCCCTGCTGTTGACGACGGGCAATAAATCGGAGCTGGCGGTTGGTTACTGCACTCTCTACGGGGATATGTCGGGGGGGCTCGCTGTCATATCCGATGTACCGAAGACCCTGGTTTACCGGATTGCAGAGTGGCTCAACCGCGACGGAGAGGTCATCCCCCCTGCGACCATCGAGAAGCCGCCTTCTGCTGAGCTGCGTCCGGACCAGAAAGATACCGATTCTCTGCCGGCCTACGAGGTTCTCGATGGAATTCTCGAGGCATACGTTGAGGAGGGCCTGGGGCTGGGAGAGATTGTTGAGCGCGGCTTCGAGGAAGAAACGGCCGCCAGGATTCTCAGCCTGGTCGATCGCAACGAGTATAAGCGGTTGCAGGCGGCTCCGGGCTTGCGGATTACCTCGAAGGCTTTCGGGCCCGGGCGGCGCTTCCCGGTCGTCAAGCGTCTCTCCCGCAGTGAGGAAGTTGAGCCGGGGCGGTAATCATGAGGCACAGAAGAATGACCCCTGGAAGTCAATCGAAGGAGCGAAAGATGACGAAATACCTGCTTATCCTGGGAATGCTGGTCCTGTCAACAGGTGGCCTGTGGGCAGAGGATACGGTCAACTGGCCGCAGTTTCGCGGACCAGGTGCCCGCGGGATAGCCGAAGGCAAGGGGTTCCCGTCGACCTGGAGTGGGACGAAGAACGTCAAATGGAGTGTTCCGGTACCCGGCCGCGGCTGGTCCTCCCCCGTCATCTGGGGTGACAAGGTCTTCCTGACTGCAGCAGTCAGCGCGGGCAAAGAGAAGGCGGTCAAGAAGGGGCTCTATTTCGGAGGCAATGAGAAGAACCCCTCGCCCAACCCTCATCGATGGATGGTCTATTGCTTCAGCTTCAAGGATGGAAAGATGCTGTGGAAGCAGGAGGCGGATGCGGGCAAGCCGCTCACGCCGAGGCACATCAAGAACAACTACGCTCCTGAGACCCAGGTGACTGATGGAAAGTTGATCTATTCATATTTTGCCGACCAGGGGCTCTTTGCTCACGACCTCGATGGGGAGCTGAAGTGGAAACGGCAAATGAAGGCCTTCAGGACACGCTACAATTGGGGCAGTGCCGCCTCCCCGGCTCTGTATGGTGATGTGATCTACATTCTCAATGACAACGAGGAGAGCTCGTTCATCGAGGCCTTTGACAAGAAGACCGGCAAGACGACCTGGCGCCGGGAGAGAAAGGAGAAGAGCAACTGGGCAACGCCATTTGTCTGGAAGAACGATCTCCGGACCGAGATCATCACCCCGGGAACCGGCACGACCCGCTCCTATGGACTCGATGGAAAGCTCCTGTGGGAGCTCGTGGCCGACATGTCATCGATCACCATCGCGACGCCCTACACAGCCCATGGACTCCTCTATGTCACCTCCGGTTACGTTGGTGATGGCCGCAAGCCCATCTACGCGATCAGTCCCGGTGGCAAGGGAATGATCAACCTGAAGGAGAAGGGGGCAACGGCCAGCTCGATCGCCTGGAGGCAACCGAAGGCGGCTCCTTATAACCCCTCGACCCTGGTCTACAAGGACCTGCTCTATGTGCTCTACGATTTCGGTTTCTTTGCCTGTTTCGATGCCCGCACCGGCAAAGAGGTCTACGGGAAGCTGCGGGTCAGGGAGCGCCAGAGGACTCCCTTTACCGCCTCGCCCTGGGCTTACGATGACAAGGTGTTCTGCCTGAGTGAGGATGGAGATTGCTTCGTCTACAAGGCCGGGCGAAAGAATGAACTTCTGCATGTGAACAAGCTCGATGAGCTCTGTATGGCTTCGCCGGGCATGGCGCGGGGGAGCCTGTTTATCCGGACGGCCTCGAAGCTCTACAGGATCTCTGAGTAGGCAGGTCGATTGAAGGGGGTTTGAGAGAGATGCCCGAGAAAATCATCAGGATTACCCGTCGGCTTGTTCGGGAGCTGGAGCCACTGCAGTTCTCCGACCCGGTTGCCTGCGTTTACAATCCCCTGGTTTATGCCCGCAGGGCCCACGAGCAGTACATCCGCCGCTATGCGCGAAAGGGTGTTGAGTCGGTGTTGCTGGGAATTAACGGCGGCCCTTTCGGTATGGCCCAGACAGGGGTTCCCTTCGGCGAGGTCAACCACGTCAGGGACTGGTTGAAGATCGAGGAGAAGATCGATAAACCACCCCAGGAGCATCCCAAGCGCCCGGTTCTCGGTTTCGATTGCCCACGCAGCGAGGTCAGCGGAGCGCGCCTGTGGAGCTGGGCCAAGGAGACCTACGGCCGCCCGGAGCGCTTCTTCAGGCAGTTTTACATCCTGAATTTCTGCCCCCTCATCTTCATGGAAGAATCGGGTCGTAACCTGACGCCGGACCGCTGTGCGGCACAACAGCGCGGCAAGCTCTTTGAGATCTGCACCCGGGCTCTGCGGGATATGGTGGAACACCTCGGGCCCCGGCGGGTGATCGGGGTCGGGAACTTCGCCGAGGGCAGGGCCCAGGAATGTTTCGAAGGTATGGATGTGGAGATCGGGAAGGTTCTGCATCCCAGCCCCAGGAGCCCGGCTGCCAACAGGGGGTGGGCCGAGGCGGCGCGGAAGGATCTCGAGAAGTGCGGAGTGAAGCTACCCGCCTGAGACAGCCAGCGCGGCTCAGGAGCCTTCCAGCCAGGCCTCGCTGCCGTCTTCGTAGAGCTCACGTTTCCAGACCGGGGCTTCTTCCTTGAGCCGGTCGATGGCGTGGCGCAGTGCCGCGAAGGACTCATCCCTGTGGGCTCCGGCGGCAGCGATAAATACGCTTGTCTCGCCAGGCTCCAGCTTGCCGATGCGATGGACAATCCGCACCTTGACGCCGGGCCAGCGGGCAGCCGTCTCCTCTTCCAGTTTTTCCATCTCCTTGCACGCCATCGATTCGTAGGCATGGTAATCGATCGAAAGAACTGTTCGCCCGAGGTTGGTGTTTCTCACAGTTCCGGCGAAGGTGAGAACAGCCCCGCGATCTTCGCCGGTAACCTTTTCGATGACTGCCCGGCAATCGATAGCCTCTTTAACGATGCGATCCATCGTTTCAGCCTCCACTCACCGGGGGGATGATGGCAAGCTCAGAGCCGTCCCGGAGCGGGGTGTCTTTTCCGCCAAACTCCTCGTCTACAGCGATCCTGTAGGAAGATAGTCTTTCACCAAGCCACTCGTAGCGTTTCTTCAGGGCATCCTCGGCATCGCCGGCCGTGGCGGGAGCCTGCAGGGACAGCTCGATGGAGCTTTCACCGGCAAGCTCATGGGCCAGGGCAAAGAAGAGAACCCGGATCTCGAGGGTTTCGTTTTCCATCATCCTGTTTCCCGTATTCAGCTCCCCTGGATTGCACACCGTGAAGCCACCTTCTCTGCCGTGACAGAAAAAAAGAGCGAAGACGGAATAACTATCCATCTTCGCTCTTTTCACTTCATAAAGAGCAGCTGATCAGAGATCGCTGGCCTTTACCGTTGAGCGCTTGTTGGCCTGGGTACGGGCGATTGCTGCATCGAGAAGATCATGGACCTTGTCACTGAGGGCGCCAATAAGTTCACCGGATGACATCATGTCCTTCGACTTGACGTAAGCTTTCACTTTGCTGCCGACTACCAGGGTTTCGTTGCTGGCGCTGGGGGCTGCTTCCGCAGCTGGGGCATCTTCGAACATCTCTTTACTTCCTCCTGATTCTGTTGGTCAATTCCCTGATTTCCTTTCCTCTGACCTCAAAGCAGTCCCTCAAGCCTGTAATCACCAATCTGACAGGCTCTGAAGCAACTCCTTGGAGAAAGAGAGGAAGTTGGATCCCGGAATTCACCAAAACCTCTAAAACGCCCTGAAAACGCTCTCAGGGCTTTTCGTTCAACATTACGGGAAGTCTGAATACCTGAAAAGCCAGATGCTGTCAACAGGTGAATATTCAATTCAATGCCCTCAAACCGCTTCCAGAGGGCGTTTTTGCTATTCTTCCTGCTTTTGAAGCCCTCTTTGAAGGCGGTAGATCTCTCTCTCAGGTGTCCGCTTGAGAGCTAATCCCAGGCGTATAACCAGAAGCAGTAAAAGGACTTCAAGGATCAGTACAGAAAGCACCAGGAAAGTGGAAGCGTTTTCAGGGGTGCCTGAGAGCAGTTTTTTTACGGCGCAAAAAATTTGCCCGCAGAAAAGGCCGATTCCTGCATAAAAAGACCATTTGAAGTGCCTGGTGAAGCCCAGGCCGAGCAGTGTCAGCGCTATTCCAAGGACTACAATTGCGAACCAGTTTGAATCTGCAGGCCAGGGTCCGAGAGGGAACCATCCCGAAAAAAAGCGGCTCCAATGGTCCTGGCCGGAGCCCTGGGAGAGGGTTCCAAGCACCACATGAATGGCTCCCAGCAGGATGAGTGCGGCGCCGCCGAGATACAGCCAGAAATACTCTTTAACCAGCTCACTGCGGTATCCACAGATGGTGCAGTTGATGGGGTGCCGCTCTGCGGGGTGTCCGCAGTTTGGGCAATGAACTGGGTCGGTATTATGTTGCGGATCCACAGGTGGTTTATATACCGATCCCTGTCCGGTGGCAAACGGGGTATGGGGCTTTGTTGAAAGGGCTGCAGCAGCAGTTTCAAACTTCCATCCCGGGCGGCTAAACGCTAAACTGCAGGCCTGAATCCCCTGCCGGTTCTGACCCGGTGATAGATTGAAGTGAAGATTCAAAAGTGAAGATTCAGAAGTGAAGAGGACGCATGAAAGTCTCTGAAGGTTTCATGCTGCGGGTATTGAATGGAGAGTTCCGGGGAAAGGTATTTCCTCTGCGGGATTCCATCGATATCGGCAGTGCTGGTGAATGTGAGCTGTGCATCAGGGATTCCCTGGTTTCTCCAAGCCACGCTCGTCTCCAGAGGGAGGGAGACGAGATGGTTATCGAGGACCTGGGAAGCTCCAGGGGCACCTTCCTCAATGAGCGGCCGGTTGACCGCGCAAGCCTCCGAACAGGTGATCTCCTGCGGGTTGGGGGTACGAGGTTGTCGGTGATTCCTGATACAGGGCATCCTGGCGGCAGCTCTCCAGGGGCTTCCGGGGGAGATCGGGCATTGCTGAAGCGAGCGAGGGCTGCGGAGGCCAAGAAGGTCGAGCTGGAGAAGGCCCGGGCGAGATTGACCAGGCAGAACGAGGAGCTGAGCCAGAAGCTCGTCCAGCGCCTGGACCAGAAGAAACGGCTGGTGGCCGGCCTGAAAAGCGTCATGGCCGCCAAGGCCCGGCTGGAGGCCGAGCTGGAGGAAGCCAGGGATGAGCGTTCTCTAATCGAGGCGGGGCAACCCGGAGAGGCCCAGGCAGCTGGAGCCCGGGGCGGCGAGCTGCAGAAGGAACTCGAGGCTGTTCGAGCGGAGCTGGCAGGGCAGGGTGAGAATCACCAGCAGGAGCTCGATGATTCGAAGGAGTCCCTGCTGGCGGCGCAGCAGGAGGTGCAGAACCTGCAGGCGAAGCTGGGTGAGGCCGAGGCTGGGCAGGCAGAGGTGAACAGCAGGTTGCTTGAAGAAGAACACAAGGTTGCCGAATCGGCGTCGGGCCAGGATGAGCTCCGCCGCCGCCTGCAGGCCTTGGAGCAGGACAACCGGCGCCTGGAGTCAAGCGATGGTGAACTCGATAAGGAGCTGGCGGTGTCGGCGGAGCTTCGCGGGGAGGTCACAGGTCTTCGCAGAGAGCTTGATTCGCTCCTGGCTGAAAGGAAGCAGGATTCGCGCAAGCACCGCAGTGAGCTTGCCAGCCAGGAGGAGGAGAACCGTCAGCGCCTCGAGGAGACAGAGCAGGATGTCAGCAGCGCCTACCAGGAGAACATCGAACGGCTGCAGGTGGAGAAAGAACGAATTACAGCGGAGCTGAAGGGGCGCGAAGCAGAATTTGAACAACAGGCGGGTCAGCTTGCAGAAGCCAGTGCGGAATCGGCTCGTGTCGAGGAATCGGTTCTGAGCCTGCAGGAAGAGCTCGAGCAGGAGCGTACGGCGAGTGCCGGGTTCCGGGTGCGTTGTGCGGAGATTGAGAAGGAGAAGGAACTGCTCAGCGACGGTATCAGCCAGCGCCAGGAGAAGATTGATTCCCAGGCGACGGTACTGGCCGAGAGCGAGGGACGACTCGGCAAGGCCAGCCGGGAGCTCGCTTTTTTCGAGAGGGAAAGAAAGAAAACAGAAAAACAACTCAACCGTGAGATCGAGCTTCTGCAGAAGCGCCTGGCGGCTGCCGAGAAAAAACGCCAGGTGCAGGAAGCGCGGCTCGATGGCCTCAGGGACAGCGAAGCAAGCCGTTCAGGGGAGCTGCTGTTGCTGAAGAAGTATGTAGATGATGTGAGGCAACGATTGCTGGAGAAGGAGGCTCTCCTGCAGGACCTGGGAGCCCGGTTGCTCCTGGAGGGGGAAGAGGAATCTCCCCTGGTGGAAGGTGGTGTGAGTGATGCGTCGTGAAACAATGCAATCGAGCAGGGTGGTGTAGAGAATGAGAGCTCTTCGTCCAACCGTATCGAAGGCCTTTTCTGTTCCGGCAGGGAGAAACCATTCGGTTCTCGAGCCGGGTATCCCGCGGGGACACGCCCAGGCTCTCGGGCGGTTTTTCAGAAATCTCCAACTGGCCTTCAGGAGAAGGGGCGCCCTGCCGGGGAGCGTACGGGTTGGCGAGGTGCAGGATGCCACCTCCCGGTTGCTGGAGGGGCTCGAATTCGTGATCGAGACTCCCCGGGGAGTTTTTCGCCTTCAAAACAGTCTCCACGGTTCGGTCAGTATCAGGGAGCTCCTCGATACCGGCTCTGAAGAAGAGGTGGAGCTTCTCGGAGTACAGTGCCGGGATGGGAGCTACGTGCCGATACGCAAAGCGGCAAGCGAAGCGGGTACGGCGGGTAATTTTTCATTCACCTCGATTCATGCTCTTGTTGATGAGTACATGGATGGGGCAATGAGCAGACGACGACGGACGGGTATTGAATATGATTCTGGTTGAGCTGGCTACAGCGTGGATTTCCAGTGAGCGGTCCCGAACGGGCTTCGAAAGGCCCGGGAGGTCGGTCCTGTGAGACCTGGAGATTTCTACGACCTGAGCCGTTACCTCGCGATTCGCTTCGAGGAATCGATCTGCGGAACGGCTGAGCAGCAGGAGATTCCTGTCTTTCTCTGCCATCCGATTGACCTTCCTCCCCGGGGGGAGGACGCCGGAGGCGGAGCCAGGGGGGTTCTCTATCTGCACCGGGTTTCCCCCGATGCCAGGTACCGCCAGGCAGGTTCCCGGATGCAGCCGGCGCCGGAGGCCGGGCTTCCGGGCCGCAGCCGCCGCGGTGGCCTCTGGGTCAACCTGCGCTATGTCTTCATGATTGTCGAGGCGACTCCCCAGGAGGAGATGGGCTCGATCGGCGCGGCCCTGCAGTTCCTTCATTCCTGCGCACTGTTGCCGGTGGGGGAGATGGAGGAGTTCCTGGGCAAGGGAGTGGACCTGGAGATCGCCGAGCTTCCTGTCGAGATCGTGGAAGACCGGGAAGCCTGGCGAGAGCTGGGGCTCCCACGACACCAGCTCGCCATCAGCTTCGAGGTGTCATTGCCGCTGGCATCGCAAAAGTACGAGACCGTGGAGAGGGTTCTTGAAAGAGAGGTTCGCCTCGAGCGGGTTCTCAACGAAGGGGAGGAATGAAATTTATGTCTACCTGTGATCAGAACTCTTTGCGCTGGGTTGGCTGCGGCAAGACGGCCCTGGTGTCGCTGCGGGCTCCTGCCCTGGAAGATACAGCTGCGCAGGAGGCGGGGCTGGTTAAAGACTTCACCGCGGGCGGTGGGGTTGAGTTCATCCTGGAGCCCCTCTCTCTTTCTGCCGGAGACGGATACCTGGATGGAGTGCTTGGCCAGGATGCTCTCGCGCAGCTGGTCGGCGAGCCGGGAGATCCGGGGGATTGCTCCGGCTTGTACGAGCTGGCCGGCAGGGATGAGGTTGGCACGGTGGTTCTGCCACCGGTGAGCTCGGCAGCAATCGGCTTGCTTGAGGATTTTGCATTGCAGCATCCGAGGCTTCTGCTCTGCTGCCAGATAGCGGGGGGAAGCGGGCAGCAGGCTGGTGGAGGGGCTGAAGTCAGCCTGCGACGACCCCTGCCGAATTTCGCTGTCCTGGAGCTGCAGGCTCCCGGGAAACCCTCGGCCGCCCACCTGGCAGGCTGCCTGGAGGCGAGAGATTTCTTTCCCCTTCGAACGCCCTCGGCGCTCCAGAGGTCAAGCATGGCAATTCGCAGCGGAATCGGTGGGGAGGGAGAGCTCCTTCCATTCCCCGGTGAGCTGCGCGCCCTGGTGACCTGGCGCCGCCGCCAGGGGCTTCGCCGCTCCCTGGAGCTTGGAACTCGCTGGACTGTATTTGAGTACGCCTCAGAGGCCCTTCTGCGCAGGGTTGAACGCCAGGCGAGAGCGTTTTTTCACAGCCTGGCAGTTGATGGGTTCCTGCCGTTTCGAAAAGGCTTCGAGTTGAAGGTTTCCCTGGCGGGTGACCCACAGGATGGGACAGAGGGTTTTGAGCGCAGGTTGTCGATCGGTGTCCGCACGAGACTGGACACCTGCGATGGAGTCGAGGTGGAGCAGCTTCTGCCCGCCGGCCGTGTTGTCCTGGAGGAGTCGGTAAGCTGATGGTGAGCAGGAAGCCAGGGACACAACTTGAGCGGAAACAGTCGAGGCAGGCATTCGAATTGACCGGCAACTGCAACTTTCTCGTCGAGGTCGATGGCCTTGAAGAGGAGGGCGGTGGCCTGGTCGGGAGTTTTCGGGAAGTGAGTGGACTGGATTCATGTTCGCCGGTGCTGGAGTACAGGGTGGGCAACCAGGCCTCTGCAATGCAGATTCCCGGGCGGGCGGTCTACGGCAATATCCTCCTCAAGAGGGGTGTTACCGCCTCGGGAGCGTTTTACCGCTGGCGCAAACGTATCGAGGAGGGGGAGGAGGATCTCCGCAACGGCTCGATCGTGCTGCTGGATGCAGTCCTGAGAGAGACGGCCAGGTGGAATTTTTACGCTGCCTGGCCTTGCCGCTACGAGGGCCCGGTGCTGGATATCACCGGAGATGAAATCAGTATTGAGACCCTGGAGCTGGTTGTCGAGCGACTGGAGCGGGTCTGCGCCGGGGAGGTTGCCAGTGAATAGAGCTTTGCCTTCGGGGAGATTCCGAGCATGAGAGTACTGTTGAAGGAATTGCTGAGAGGCGATCGTTTTGATCTCGAGCTCGAGGGGATCTCGACAGCTGGTTTTGTCAGCTGCTCGGGACTTGAGAGCAGTCGCGAGGTGCTGGAGTATCGCGAAGGTGGTTCCGACAGGGTTGAATTTTTCGAGGATGGACCTTCCACGGGCCGGCTGGTGCTCGAGCGTGGCCTGACACGCGATGCGGAGCTCTGGAACTGGTACCAGGATGCACTGCCTCGCAGCGGTGCCGTTGTGCTTCTCGATGAGGATGGCAACGAGAGCATGCGCTGGATTTTTCACAGTGCTGTAGCGGTCAGCTGGAAAGGTCCGCCACTGGATGCACGGAACCAGGAGATCGCGCTTGAAAAGCTGGAGATCATCTACGAAGGATTAAGATGGAAGAAAAACTGAACGGCCTGGTCAAGGCGGAGCTGACGGATCTCGGCAGCATGGAGACCGTGACGGTTGACTGGAACCCACGCAAGTATTCGCTCTCGAAGAAAAACCAGCTGGCCCCGGCGGGCATGCAGGCCGCCACCCCCGGTGGGTGCGAAGAACGTTTTTCAACGGAGCTCTTCCTCGATTCGACCCGTCGTCCACTGGATGAGCGGAACCTGCGCGAGGTTGCCGAGAAGCTTGAGGGCTGGATGGATCCGCAATCACCAGGCGGCCCTCCTGCGAAGGTCGTTTTCCTCTGGGGACCTTTTCGATTCACAGGCTATATCGACCAGATCGAGGAGGACTGGGTACGTTTCGATCCCGATGGAACTCCCGTTCGCGGCCTGATTCGACTGGAGATGAGAGGATGAACAGGCCAGGGAAAGATGGGCTGAGCGTATGAGCGAGAAAACCAGGGTCTTCCCGACCACCACCTCCGGATTACAGCTGGCCGCTCGCCAGCTGCAGGAGCAGCCGGTTTGTTCTGTTCTCCCCCGGGGAACGACACTTCTTGGCTGTGAGGTTTCCCTCCAGGCGGCGGGCTTTGACCACCTGGAGATCGTGTTTTCCGCGGACGGCGACTCCCGGGGAGTCGAGGAGACGCTCAACTCCCTGGTCCCCGGCGCAGAGCTGGTTCTCGAGCTCCCTGCCGGGCCTCTTTTCCGGGGCAGGATTCGTGACCGTGGACTGAAGCGAGACCGTGCCGGCACGGTTGGATTGCTGAGGGCTCATTGCGATCAGCGGGAAGCGTCTCTGCTTCAGCAGCCGCAGACGTTCTACCACCACTGCGATTCGGAGCTTGCCGGGATGTTTGCCCTGGAGCTGGGACTGCAGCCGGTTGTTGAGCCAACGGCAGAGGTGATCGAGCTGGTTGATTGCCCGGCTGACCGCCTCGAATTCCTACGCCTGCGTGCGAGGGCTATCGGTTACGAATTTGCAGTCACCGCTGGCGCGCTCTATTTTTCTTCGAAGCTTCCGGCCGGCTGTGATGTTCCCGGGCTGCCTCCATGCGCAGGAGTGCTGGCTGTTGATGACCGGGTGCTTGAATTTTCCATCGAGGAACATTCGGCGCGGGGCAAGGGAGGCGTCTTCGAGGTTGCTGGAGATCCCGGGTGGCTTCCGCTGCAGGAGTTTGAGATCGCGGGCCAGGGTGGGTTCTCTGCGGGGCGCTACAGGGTTGCCGGGGCGCGCCACAGCTGGGACCGGCTCGGCTACCGGACCCGGGTTGATTATCTCGAACACGGCGTCGATCTCGCCGGCTGGAATGGAGGCGAAAATGGTCAGCAGGATTGAGGCCACAGATGCCTTCTTCGCAGGGACCCGGGAGCTTGGAGCTGACGGTGGGCTCGTAGAAGAGCGGTTGCGGCTGATTCTCGAGGTGCGGCCGGGGGAGCGTCCCCTGCTGCCTTCCTTCGGCTGCCGGGTACACGGGATGGAGGCGATTGAAACACAGCATGACGAGCAGCTTGCCGCGGTCTTTATCGAAGAGACCCTGGGCGAATGGGCTCCCTGGGCCGGGGTTCGCCGGGTGAAGATCCTCGCCGTGGAAGGCGCAAAAATCCAGGTAAGGCTGGAGGGCAGGGCGCCGGTGATGGATATTACCTTCAGCCTCCAGGGTGAGGAAAACAATGTGTGCTGAGACGGTGGAGAATATGCCGGATCCTGTAAACGACCGGGAACGGGAAGCTCTTCGGGAGCTCGAGAGGGCTGCTGCCGCACGGCTTCCGGACTGGGCTGCCAGGGGGCCAGGAGATCCTGCCCGCGCCCTGCTGGAGAGCTTTGCGGTTGTGCTTGCGCGCCTGGAGGGAGAGCTGGCTGAAAGTACAGAGCGTATCCTGCCACGCCTCCTGGCGGAGCTCGGGCATGAGCCCTCCTGGCCGGTTGCCGCCAGCTCCGCGGTCAAATTCCATCCCCGCGAAGGAATGAAGGAGGC
>CAJWZY010000019.1 GCA_913050545.1 uncultured bacterium
TGTTCACAATTTCGCACCGGGGCAACCCGATCGGCCTCTTGCTCTTGCCGTTGAGGACGCAGTTGTCCATCAGGATTTTCTTGTGAGGGTTCCAGTCCGAGGCGTAGCAGCAGAGCAGGAAGCCCGGGCCATCGGTGTCATGGAAAAGGCAATTGCGCATGGTCATGTTGTCGCAGTTGCCCTCGAAGTCGAAGGGATATTCCTCGACCACCTTGCGGAACTCGCGCACGGCGCCCTGGTAGTCACGGGAGCGTACGAAGGCGAGTCCCTGCAGCAGCAACAGGTCACGGGAAACCTCGGGGCGTTTCAGCACCAGGTCAGGGTTTCTCTCCTGCAAGAGGAGAAAGCCCCAGCGGTCATTCAGCTGGGTGATGAGGGCCCTTGCGGCAGCGTACTTGACGAGAAAACTCTTCTCCATCTCGTCGTTTTCGACGATCGCGCGCAGGGTGGAGATGGAGCTCTCTCCCGCGGCGCGGGCGTACTGGAAGATCCTCCGGCGCCGGGCCGCGAAAGGCAGGCGCGGGTAATCGTTGAAATGGATTCCAACCCGTTCATAGACCTCCGGTGGGATGCGCCAGAGCAGCAGGCCCTCGAGAAAGTTGTAGTTGGAGCTTTTTCCCTTTGCGTCACGAAGGGCCTTGAGGCCGCGCTTGCCGAGCCTGTAGAGCTCCAGCCTTGCCCGGTCCCTGGCCAGGCTCTCGCTGTGGTCGAGATCTCTCAGCACCGCCAGGATGTGACCCTCGAGGTGGGGCAGGACGTCCGCGGCTCTGCCGCCTTTTCGGTCCACCTCCAGGGCCCAGAGGATTCCCCGGTTGTAGCTGTTGGCAGCCGGGTTTTTTTCAAGCAGCTTCCCGCTGGCGGACAGCTCATCGAGAGCCTCGTCCAGCAGCCTGTCGTAGAGACGCTGGCAGGTTGCTCTCCTGTCGTCCGCGCGCGGTTTTTCCTGCAGGGCCAGCAGCTCCCTGCGCGCGGCGATTTCCAGCAGGGCAGGGGGGCCGAGAACCTTCAGCCGCCTGACCAGGGCCTGCACCCGTGGTTCGCGGCCCTGGTTTCTCTCGCGGAGATCTCCAGCCCGCAGCCGGGTGACCTCGCTGTTTGATTCGAGTCCCTGGGAGACGGCCTCGAGCTTCTCGAGCTGGTAGTATTCTTCAGCCATCCTGTCCAGTCCTGAAATTTCCTGCTGGAGCTTTTCCACCTTCTGTCCGAGTGCCGCCAGCAGCCCGCGGTCCGATTCTGCTACCGGGACCTTGTTCTCTCTGGCCACAGCCAGGGAAGCTCCCAGGCGTTTCCATTTCAGGAAGGTCTTCAGGTTGGCCTCGATATCCTGGTGGCGCCCCTTCCACAGGGAGAGCTGTTTGCGGAGCTCCACCAGGCGGGCGAGCGACTCGATCCGGACCGTCAGCTCTTCGAGCTCCTTGCGGTCGAGCTCCAGGGCGCGGTACTCGGTTTCGAGGTGGCGCAGAAAACCACCGAGGAGCTCGCGCAGGATCTTTTCAACACGCAGTGATTGAACCCGTGCGGCATCATCTCTGCCGGGGTTCCCGGCCACGATCCTTGCCAGCGGCAGGAGCGCATCCTCCCCGAGATTCCGCACCTCGGCTTCGGCGAGCTTCGAGACGAAGGGGTCGGGGTCACCCAGCCCCTTGAGCCATTTGTCCAGCTCTGCCGCCGGGCCTGCGGCACAGGCCTGCCAGGGGGAAAGGAGAATGAAGAAGGCTGGAATGAGAGATCGGATCATGTTTTAGCGCCTGTAAGGAGTATATCGTCAGTTATCTCCCCAGGCAGGTCAGATCGTGATTTCAATTCAGTCTCATTCAGGGCGTAGAGGGGGGAGATTTCGACCATAGGAGCTACCTCCCCGGCTTTTCCGGTGAATTCCACCCCGCAACGCTCCAGCCAGCCGGCGTAGAGCTGCGAGAGGTCGCGTTGAGCGGACAGCGATGAACTCTCTCCTCCCATTTGCTTGATCGGGGAAAACTCAGCCTCCCGGTCAGCATAGACGACACAGCTTTTTTCCGCCGACCAGAGGGCATCGTAGATGCGGCAATTGAATTCGAAGCAATTCGGTTCGGTCGGCCGCACCAGCTCTCCCCGATGATCGATGAACTCAACGGTTTTCTCTGTCTTGTGGAAAGCGAGGTGGAGTTTTTCAGTATGGAGCCTGGAGATGAAGTCGAGGTTGAAAATATGGGCCGCCATGTTGCCGATGAGATGCCCTGGTTTTCCGTTTCGCTCTTCCTCCGGCAGGTCGGCGTATTTGACGACCCCGGTGGCTTCGCCGATCCGGCAGAACACCCCGAGGCTGTCTTCATCTTCGAGGCGGTCGATGCACTTGGATGAGACCTCGTAGCCGCCTTCGATGTGGTGCTCGAGGAAGGCTGGATCGGCAACAGGTACCAGTGGGTTGTCCACCTGGAAGAAGAAGATGTACTCGACCCCGTCCTCGCGGAACTTTTCCAGCCCGTCGGAATCGAGGTATTGATCGAGAACTCCACCGTGGCCGCTGGGTGAGAGCGCGAGTCGCCCCTCCCTGCTGCGCAGGAACCGGCCGCGACGATCGATAAGCGGCAGCAGGGTTTGTGGAACAAAATGGACGTCTGCCGGGTTCAGTCCGAAGTGATTCTGTTCCTTGAAAAATTCCGAGGTCATTTCAAGGTAATCGGGGTGGATTACGATATGGAAGCCCAGGGAGGTTTTATACCGATGGTTGATGGCGCGGATTTTTTCTGCATGGAGCTGGAACAGGCTCTTTCCGCTGATCGGCCCAATGGGCAGCATGCCGGTGGGCTCGCTGCTGGCCCCGAGGCTGGCACCTCCTGCCAGCAGCAGGAGAGCCACCTTTCCTTCACTCAGCGCCTGCCGGGCATTTTTGAAGCAGTCACCGTCTCCATCGATGCTCGCCGGGGTTTCGGGAAGCTGCTCGATCTCTGGAGCAGCGAGCATACCGAGGTCAATTTCAGGGCTCTTGCCCTGGCGTGATTGATGGAGCAAGCGCTTAACCAGCTGGTAGTTGACCGAGCGCAGATCCTCGATGAGCTTACGCTGTTCGTCCTGGGCCAGGTCATCCCAGTTCTCGAAGAGATGAGCCTGCCCGGCTTCCTGCGCTTTTGCAACGCAGACCTTGTCGGTCTCTGAATTGACCTTGATCATATTACCCTAGTACCCTTTATACCCCGGCTTGCAGGGAAGTCTGGGATTCTAGGTTCCTCCGCAGGCCCCGTCAAATGCTATCCAAGCAAACCGTTTTTCTTGTGAACACAGCCCGTTTTCCCGAAGTTATTGTGAGTAAAATGGTTCGGTATATCGGCAGGGGACTTCTGGATTTTTCTTTTAAGAGTCTCATGATGGGGCTACCGCAATAAATCGAAGGTTTCGCAGATGACGATATCCCCAAACCCCCAAACTGAACCAGGAGATGCCTGGGGCCAGGCGCAGGAGCAGGAAGCCTCTGTTCTCATCGAACGTGCCCTGGCAGAGGATCTGCCGGCCGGAGACCTGACCTCCGATTCTCTCTTTCCGCCCGGCCCCGATGCCGTCGCTGGTGGTGGAGCAGTGGTGGGGGCAGGAGTCGTTGCCCGTTGTGTCTTCCGGCAGGAGGGGGTCTTCTGCGGGGCGCCAGTTGCCGAGGCACTCTTTGAGAAGGTCGACCCGGCGGTCAAGGTGGAGGTGCTTGCCGGGGAAGGCAGCAGGGTGGAGGAGGGAGCCGCAGTGCTTGAATTGTCCGGATCCTGCGGATCGATTTTGCGGGGTGAACGGGCCCTGCTGAATTTTCTCCAGCGGCTCTGTGGCATATCCACCTGGACGGCGCGCTGGGTCAAGGAGCTCGATGGCATGAAGTCTGTTCTGCTGGACACGCGCAAGACAACCCCCGGCTGGCGCCGGCTCGAGAAGTACGCGGTCAGGATGGGGGGGGCTGTGAATCATCGTTTCGACCTCTCCGACGGAATCATGCTCAAGGACAATCACCGCTGGGTTCTTCGCAAGGCGGGTGGTTCAGCGCTGGGCGACTGGGTTGCGACCCTGAGAGAGAGCTCCCCCGGAACGTTTCTCCAGGTTGAGGTCGACTCCCGCGAGGAGTACCTTGAGGCACTCGACGTTGCCGGCATCGATTCTATCCTGCTCGATAATTTTCCACCTGGTGAGCTCTCCTGGGCAGTGGAGGAAAAACACAGCCGCCAGGATTGCGATGTATTACTCGAGGCATCGGGAGGGATCAGTCTTGAGAACGTGAGAGAGGTTGCCGCCACCGGGGTTGAAAGAATTTCTGTGGGGGCACTGACCCATTCCGCCACGGCGCTGGATGTCAGTCTTGAAATGTCTGAGGTTTTCAGTTTGGAGCAAAAACTATGACGAAGCAGGGACTTCTCTTCCTGACGCTGGTGCTGCCCCTGGTTGTTTCCGGTTGCAGTGAACCGGCTCTTCAGCCGGCCCCCAGGGCCGGCCACCTGAAGTTGCAGGTCGGCCAGAGGCAGCTGAATACAGAGGTGGCCTACAGTGATGACAGTCGCAAGCGTGGATTGATGTACAGGAAAGCGCTCGAAAAGGACTCCGGCATGCTCTTTGTCTTTCCCAGGAAGAAGATGCTGAGCTTCTGGATGAAAAACACCCTGATCCCCTTGTCGATCGCCTATATCGACGACAAGGGAACGGTGCTGCAGATCAAGGACATGGCACCAAGAGACGAAACCTCGGTTGCTTCAGATTTCTTTGTCCGTTATGCCCTGGAGGTTGATCGCGGGTGGTATGGGAAGGCCGGTCTGAAGGAGGGGGACTCCATCCCCGGTTTTGCGGCTAAGGTGGCACCATATTTGAAGATGACAAATTGACCCGGGCACAGAATGAAGAGCCTGGAAGCCGGGGGGAGCAGGGAAGGCAGAGGGTGTCACCTCATCTCCCTGGCGCCGAGGTGGCCCTTGTCATGCTGTCGGTGTTGATCCTGGTACTTCCCGCATTTGCTCCTGACGGTCCGCAGGCGAGGCTCCTGCCGGTTGCCCTGCAGGTGGAGCCCCTGCTGATCGACGTGGAAAGCGCTCCCTGGTATGAGTGGGCCCTTCTCGATGGAATTGGCGAGACCCGGGCCCGCAGGATTGTCGAGTATGTGCGGGGGAATCGTCCGCTCAACGCTATCGGGCAGCTCGGAGAGATTCATGGTCTGCCCGGGGGGTGGCTCGAGAAGGCGAAGCCGCATCTCCGTCTGCGCAGTGAGGAGGCCGGCAGATGAGGAGCCGGGAGGGAAGGCCATTTGAGATCGTCAGCTCCTTCGCCCCTTGTGGAGACCAGCCGGATGCGATTCGTGCTCTCTCGAAGGGAGTTGTCGAGGGCAGGAGCTGCCAGACGCTGCTCGGGGTGACCGGTTCGGGGAAGACCTTCACGGTGGCCAACGTGATCGAGGAGGTGAACCGCCCGACTCTCCTGATCTCGCATAACAAGACATTGGCCGCGCAGCTGTATTCCGAGTTGAGGGATATCTTTCCGCACAATGCAGTGGAGTACTTTGTCAGCTATTACGACTACTACCAGCCGGAGGCCTACATTCCCCAGCGGGATCTCTATATCGAGAAAGATGCCTCCATCAACAATGACATCGACCGGTTGAGACTCTCCTCTACCAGTTCGCTCCTGTCCCGCAAAGATGTAATCATCGTATCCAGCGTTTCCTGTATCTACGGACTGGGCAGTCCGGAGGATTACAGTGAGCTGCTGGTGAGGGTCGATCGAGGGGCAACGGTTGACAGGGATGACCTGCTGCAGAGGCTGGTCCAGATCCAGTACCGAAGGAGTGACATGGAGCTGCTTCGCGGTACCTTCCGGGTACGTGGTGACGTCGTCGAGATCTTTCCTGCCTACGAGCAGACGGCCTACCGGGTCGAACTTTTCGGTGACGAGGTTGAAAGCCTGGTCGAGATTGACCCGCTGACCGGTGAGATCCTGGAAGACTACGAGCGGGTTACCGTATACCCCGCCAAGCACTTTGTGATCGGGGAAGAGAAGATCCAGGCGGCGGTTGTTGGCATCCGGGAGGAACTGGAGGAGAGGCTGGCGCAGCTGGAGTCACAGGACAAGCTCCTGGAGGCTCAGCGCCTTCGTTCCCGAACGCGTTATGACTGTGAGCTGTTGATGGAGATCGGGTACTGCCCGGGAATCGAGAATTATTCGCGCCATTTTACAGGCCTGCCCCCGGGCCAGCGTCCGCACAACCTGATTGATTATTTCCCCGAAGGGTTTCTCACCATCATCGATGAATCGCATGTGACGATTCCCCAGGTCGGTGGCATGTACAATGGGGACCGCGCTCGCAAGGAGACACTGGTAAAACACGGCTTCAGGCTTCCCTCTGCGCTCGACAACCGACCGATGCGATTTGATGAATGGGAGGAGAAGACAGAGCAGGTCATCTTCATCACGGCAACCCCGGCTGATTACGAGCTGGATCGCTGTCGAGGTGAGGTGGTGGAGTTGATCAATCGCCCGACCGGCCTGCTCGATCCCGTTGTCGAGGTAAAACCCGCCGTCGGCCAGGTTCCTGACCTTACCGAGGAGATCAGGGAAAACATCAAGGCCGGCAACAGGACCCTGGTGACGACACTTACCAAGCGCATGTCGGAGGATCTTCATGAGCACTACCAGGAGATTGGAATCAAGAGCCAGTATATTCACTCGGAGGTTCAGACCATCGAGCGGGTCGAGATACTCCAGGACCTGCGTCGGGGCATTTACGATGTGGTGGTAGGGGTCAACCTGCTGCGAGAAGGAATCGACCTGCCGGAGGTTTCCCTCGTGGGAATTCTCGATGCGGACAAGGAGGGGTTCCTTCGCTCTGAAACAGCCCTGGTGCAGACCATCGGTCGTGCGGCAAGGCACGAGGATGCACGCGTCATTCTTTATGCTGACAAGGTGACAGGGTCGATGCAGCGAGCGATGGACGAAACCTCAAGACGTCGGAAGCTGCAGGAAGAATTCAACAGGGAGAACGGTATCACGCCGCGGAGCATCAAGAAGGAGATCCTGCCGGGGATCGAAGAGGAGATCAGGACACATAAGATCGTACGGAATGTCGTTGGCGATGATGAGACAACTTTTGAGAAACGTGAAAACGTTCTCTTCCTGGAGAAGGAAATGCTCGACGCCGCTGAGAAACTCGATTTCGAGCGGGCCGCGGAACTCCGTGACTCTATCGAATCTTTGAAGAAGGGAATTGCGGCCGGGGGGAAAATGAGTACACCCGGGCAGAAGCAGGGCAGTGGCAACAGGATTGCCAGGGAGGATCCGCGTTCTCAAGGCCAGTAGGAGTTGCTCTCTGGGTCGTGTTACAATCGTGTTTCGAGGTTTTTCGACTCTAACCGCGTTCCGGGCTCAAGGATTATCGACTTGAACGAATCGATCAAGGGTTACCTCGGGGGGATCCCCATCAGGCTTATCACGACCGTCATGGTCGCGATCCTGATTCCCAGCGTGCTCGTAACCGCCCTGGGACTGGTGACGGTTTTCCAGGCCGATACTTTCGTCAAGGATTTCGTCCGCGCGGGGTACCGCAAAGAACTCCAGGAGGTGAAGGTCGGGCTTGAACGCGAGTGGAGCGCGACCCTGGATTACTTTGAGTCCCTGCTGGGTGATGCGAATGAGCGGAGTGCGTACCTGGGGGGGGTTAGAGATGATCCGTATGTGCTCGAGGTGTTTTACTCAAATGCAGGGGGACTCTTCCAGGTAGCTGTGCCACCACCTTATCCGGAGCTGCTCTCTAACCGGGATGATCCTGTTCTCCTCGAGGCGATTAAGATGGAGGGAGTGGAGGGGCGCAACCAGGACGCCTTGAAATTGTACCTTCCCCTTCTTCTGCACAAGGATCCTGCAGTGGTCCTGGGGGCATTACTCGGGGCTGCAAGGACAAGCCGCAACATTGGTAACTCTGAGGATTTCTTTCGTTACATGGATAACGCCATTGTCCGGTTTGGCAATACGGTCGATGGAAGTGGAATGGTTCGTAAACTCCCCCTGCTTTACCAGAAATTCAAGGCGTTCGGGGATGAGGAGCGCTCCCGGGCTTCTGAAACGGCCAGGACTCTTCTGCTCGCTATCGAGGAGGCTGGTCCCCTGTTATCCAGCGAGGTGGCGGCTGAATACAGGGAGAGGCTGTCTGGTTTCAGCCAGGGAGCGGGTGTGCCGGCGCCGGGCGCTGTCTCTGCAGCCGGGGGCTCTCAAGCGATCTTTGACCAGGCGGTGCTGGAGAGCCTGCGGGTTGAATTGGAAAAGGTGGAGTCTTCTTTCGAGGCCGCGCCGCCGGGTAACGTGGAGGGGGTGGTGAGCCACCTGCGAATCGCCCAGGGGGAGCTGGTCTTCTTCAGTGTGCCGACTGGCGAGGCCTCCTTCGTTGTGCACCTGCAGCTGGACCCATCCCGGTTTCTTGGCCAGCTTGAGAAGGTACAGGATGAGCTTCATATCCCCGGCGCGCTCCTGTTGCCCGCCTACAGGGGAGGAGGATACGTGATCTCCCCGCCGGAAGGGCTTACCGAAGAGCCTCATGCCGTTGAGCCTTTGCCAAGTCCGCTGGAACATCTGGAGGTCAGGTATCTGCCCCTGCCCGGGAGCCTCCCGGTGGGCTTCCGAAGCTTTGAGGTCCTGACCCTGGCGACCTTTACCTGGGCAGTTATCCTGCTGGTCGTGATGATCATAGTGGGGGTCTTCTATATCCTCCGGTACGTCCTGATGGAGACCAGGACGTCCCGTCTGAAATCCGATTTTGTCAGCTTCATCAGTCACGAGCTGAAAACTCCCCTGGCTGCGATCAAGATGTTTACCGAGACTCTCCGGGAGGGGCGTGTGAGCGGGGAAGAAGAACAGCGCGAATGTCTTGAATTGATCGAGAGGGAAAGCGACAGGCTCTCAAGCCTCATTGACAAGGTGCTTGCCTATTCCAGGGTTGAGCGTGATCAGAAGGTCTTCCAGTTCTCCAGCTGCAATATGGCGGATGTGGTCGATGAGGCCATCGCTCTTTTCCATGTACACACGGCTGACCGTCCCAGGGAGATCAAGCTGCACAGTGTTCAGGAGATATCCAATATCCAGATGGATCGCGCCTCGATGGTGGAGGTGGTGCTGAACCTGCTTTCCAATGCGGAAAAATATTCTCCGCGGGATACGGTAATCGAGGTCAACATCCGGGAGACAGTGAGGGACATCTCGGTCGAGGTTGTCGATAAGGGGGTTGGAATTCCCAAGCGGGATCAACGGCGGATCTTCGAGAAGTTTTTCCGCGCTGACGACCTCCTTACCAGGGAGGTTGAGGGTACAGGCCTGGGCCTGGCTTTTTCACGCTACATTGCCAATGCCCACAACGGTGATATAAAGGTCTCAAGTCAACGAGCTGCAGGTAGTGTCTTTACCCTGCAGCTGAAGAAAACACATGTCCTTGCCGAGTGACAGGTACCGTGGCAGAAAAAAAACAAGGCGGCAAAAAACGGAAAGCTCGAGTGCTCATTGTAGAGGATGATACATCCCTGCTTTTCGGGCTTAAGAAGAACCTCCAGTTTGAAGGCTACGAGGTGTTTACCGCCTCCGATGGGGAAGCCGGACTGGGCATGGCAGTCGATGAGAGGCCTGATCTCATTGTTCTCGATGTGATGCTCCCTCGTATGAACGGTTTCGAGGTTTGCGAGGTTCTGCGCAGCAACGAGATTGAAACCCCGGTTATTTTCCTGACAGCAAAAGCACTCCCTGCTGACAAGATCACCGGGCTCAATCTTGGCGGCGATGATTACATGACGAAGCCTTTCAGCGTCGGAGAGCTGCTGGCCCGGATCAAGACCGTGCTGCGCCGGGTTTATTCCTCGGCTGGAAAGAAGCTCACCATCGGCCCCCTGGAGATTGACCTGTCGGGCCGCGCGGTGAGGCTTCATGGTAAGGAGGTAGACCTGACCTCGAAGGAATTCGAGCTGCTCTGCTTCATGGCCCGTAATTCCGGCAAGGTGATGCCGCGTGAAAATATCCTGCAGAAAGTCTGGGGCTACAATTACTACGGCACGGCCCGTACGATCGATAATTTCATCAACCGATTGCGTCAGAAGATCGAAGAAAACCCTCTCAAGCCCCGTTTTCTCCTGACTGTGAGGGGAGTTGGGTACAAGTTCTCTCCTCCCGGGAACTGAGAGGAGCTCGCAAGCTCTTTGCGAAGCTTCAGTTGCAGCCTTCTCCATGGCTCTCGTTTTTCTCCGCCGGCGGTGACAATACGGTGACACGGGATCCGCTAAGATGGTCGTATAGCGGCCCAGGTCGTGAATGCCGTTTCGATGGAATTCAGGGTAAATCCTCTCTTCTTTTCTCTCTTTTTGTTTCCAGGATTGTCCTGGGTCGCTGGTTTTTCTCCTAACTTGTTGGTTAGTTATGTACTCCTCTCCAGTTCTGAAAGCCGGATTTTCTACCCTGGCCATCGCAGTGGCAGGTGTTTTCGTGCTTGAGTCTGTTGCGATCGGCGCGGGGGGAGTTTCTGTACCGGGGCCGGGTGTTGCCTTTACCCGCGCATGGCGAACTGAAAACCTCGCCGGCGATTTTTCACAGGCCGCAGAGGCTTATGAAAGACTCTACAAGGTCCCCGCAAAAGCAGCCCCGGCAAAAACGGGTTCCAAGGTGTCTTCTTCGCAGCTCGATCGCCTGCGTGCAGCCTACAGGGCCGGGCTCTGTTTCGAGGCCATTGGGAATGTCAGGCGGGCAGGTTTTGCCTACCAGTGGATTGAGCGAAACTATTTGCAGATCAGCACCGAGCTGCATTCGAAATACCCTGCAGGCAGGGGCCTGCGGGATCACCTCAGTCTCCTCAGTGAGCGCTGTGCTCTTCGATCACGGCGTCTTAAAAAGCCTCATGCGGAAACCGAGGTAGAGAAGTCTGCATTGAACGAGGTTGTCAGGGAGTTCGAAGACTACAACCGCAAGGACAAGAAGATTCTCGAAGGCTTCCGCCAGCAGGTTCACGAGGTTCGCTGGCGGGTCTCGGCCGCAGACGAGCTCGTTGCCCAGCTGCGTCGCGCAGGCGTCGATGTGATTTCTCCGGATCGATTGCCCTCCTCGGGAGAGGATGCAGAGACCTTACGCTCCCTGGTGATGGCCTTGCAGAAAAGTGAGGTGATCCAGGGAGCCGATAGCCCGCTCGATTTTTCCTCCTATCTCAAGAGGCGTTTTCTCCATCGTGCGCTGGAGGCCCTGGCCAGGGAAGAAACGGACCGGGCCGGCAGGGAGGTGTCCGTCTCCCTCGCCCTTGATAACGACTATATTCCGGCCCTGAGGCTGCAGGATGCCCTTGGGCGGGGCGGCTCAATTTCTTTTCTCTCAGAGGAGGCCCGCAGCTCCGTCTTGCGGCAGCAGAAGCTGCAGGCCGGAGAAGTCAGGGTCCGTGCCCGGGGCTACCTGGTTTCAGACGCAGGTGTCCCTGATCGCCGAGCCCGCGCCCTGCGCAAGCTCATGAGCGCCAGCCGTATTTTCTGCTGTGAGCCTGAAGCAGTCATTGAAGAGGGGGAACTTGCGCAGCTCATCAAAAGGATTCAACTCGGCTGTCTTCGTAACGGGGGATTGGGGCGGGAGGAGTCCATAGAGACGTTACTGGGGACTGCTCGTGAACAGCTGGGGACGATCCTGGGGCAGGCTGAAGAACTTGTAGCTCTCTTCAGTCGCAGCCTGTTCCAGAAGGTTGCTCTCTCAAGCCGCGTTGACCTCAGGCCGGAACCGATGACTGTCGTTCTTGACCTGGCCGGAGCCATCAAAAATGAAATGGCTACAACCGGCGAACAGGGGAACAAGTCCCGCCTCGAGAGACTCAAGTTCAAGCTCGACCGTCTGGAGGGATGGTTTCCGCAATGGAAGGAGTCCATCGGGGGGCCCTGAGCTCCTCGTCTGAAGCAGAATATAAAAATATATTGTCCCGCTGAGCCAATGCCACCCCGGCAAGGCGGGTAACCTATGAGGGTAAGAGTGCCACCGGCAGAACGGCCGAGAGCTTTTACCCTCTTTTTTTTCGTCGTTCTCCCCGGCAGGCATTACTTGAAAGCGGGCAAAGTCAAAAGGTATGATGGTTGCTGTCGCAGCCGCATGGGCTGCAAAGCCTGTCGAAAACAGCTTTGGTAACCCGTTTTATGCGTTCATTGCCTGTATTGGTCCTCGCCCTGGCTATTTCTCCTTCCGTCGGGTTTGGTGAAGAGCAGAAAAGAGAGTGGCCCTTCAATCCGGTCGTGGCAGTCCAACCGCCGGAGGTCAAGAAGCCGGGCTGGGCAAGCAACGAGATCGATCGATTCATCCTGTCAGGGTTGGAGGCGAAGGGCTTGTCTCCGGCTGGGGAAGCATCACCCCGGACCCTGGTTCGGCGTCTCTACTTCGACCTGCTTGGCCTGCCCCCGGAGCCCGGGGTTGTTGATGCTTTTGTTGCCGATAAGGACCCGAAGGCCTTCAGCAAGCTGGTCGACCGCCTTCTGTCCGACAAACGCTACGGTGAGCGCTGGGCGAGGTTCTGGCTCGACCTGGCACGCTATGCAGATACAGCCGGCTACGAGGGGGACCCCGATCTTCCACACGCCTGGCGTTACCGGGATTACGTGATTGACGCCTTCAACTCCGACAAGCCCTACAATCTTTTCATCAGGGAGCAGCTCGCGGGCGATGAGTTTTCCGACATCATGGGGGCTGGTGATCTTCCGGGGGTTAAGGCCGAGCATGTCGTAGCGCTGACCTTTCTGCGCCTGGCCCCGTTTACAGAGCCGCGCGGAGATGAGACCCGCCATGAGCTGCTGAGCGAGATGACCGCAACGGTGTCTTCTGTTTTTCTCGGCCTCACCGTGGGTTGCGCGAAATGTCATGACCATAAGTATGATGGAATTCCTACCAGGGACTTCTACAGGATGAAGGCCTTCTTCTCGACGGTCCAGATTCCCCGCCCTGAGCCTGGAGATGGCTTCCAGATAGGTGGACCTTTGCCGGCGGGCTTCTATCGTCCGGGCGAGAAAAAGTGGGCAGAGGGCCTTCGCGGAAAACTCGACAGCGATCTGAAAAATTCGAAAAAGCTGCTGGCTGAATTTGTCGAGTCGTTGAAGCCCCGGCTTGGCGATACGGGTTCCGGGGCAGCGATCCAGGCCGGAGGGGGGCCGCTTGGGAACAACTACGCCTTTGAAAACCGCGGGGTGAGCGATGGGAAGCCGCACCTGACCGTGCTCAACAGCGATGGCAGGCGCTGGTCTTTCTTCACCGATGGAAAAGAGGCCGGTGCCTCGGGCACCCTGAGCGGTTCCAACAGCGGATACTGGTTCGGGGACATTCCCGGGCCCAGCTTTATCAGCATTGGCAAGCACACCCAGGGCTCAGGAAATCCCGGCGGGAATCCTTACAAGGGAGCCTATGGAGAGATCCTGGTTTACGATCATCCTCTGGCGGAGGCTGAGCGCCTCGCCGTGCAGCAATACTACGAGCGTAAATACGGAGGCCAGGCGGCTGGGCCAGTCGAGCCTCCGCGCAAGGGGCTGCGCTACTGGCTTGATGCGTCAGATATAGATGCCGACCCCGGATCTCCCAACCCGGCCATCGGTGCTCCCGTAGCGGCCTGGAGAGACAGGATCACGGGCCTTGAGCTTGTCCAGGGCGATGCCAGGCTGCGGCCGAAGCTCGCGGCGATGGGTAAGGGAGCTACGGCCGTCGATTTTGATGATGATTTCATGGCCGGTACGGCGAAGGGAGCCTCCTTCCTCAAGGACCAGGCCGGATCGATCGTTTCCATCTACAGCTCCCGGCTTTCCGCTGAAGGCTATGGCTTCGAGGTGGGCGGTGGCGGCTGCTATATCACGACGGCGGTAAATCCAGCCGCCTCCGGAACGCGTTCCATCGATAAGCTCATCGAGGATTTTTCAAACGACCTGTTTACCGCCGAGGAGCGCTATCGCTACCGCTATCTCCGGACCAGGGATAAGTTCGTTAAACAGCACCTCAAGCGATTGAAGCCGGTAGCGATGTCTCTGCGGCACTCCTATGGGCCGCCCTATGAGCCTGGCGTGCAGGCTACGCGTGTCATGATCCGGGGAGAGTACGACAACCCGGGAGAAATTGTCGAACCTGGTTTCCTCAGCTGCATAACGGGTAACGAAGAGCCGGCGAAGATTCGCCTGGATCCCTTCAAGCGCTGGCCTACCCGGAGTCGGCGAATGGCCCTGGCGAATTGGATCGCCAGCGGCAAGAACCCCTTGACCGCGCGGGTGATGGTGAACCGGCTCTGGCACTGGCACTTCGGCCGGGGGATTGTCGCGACTCCAAGCGACTTTGGTAAGCTCAGCGGTGGAGCTGTCAACCCCGAACTTCTCGACTGGCTTGCGGATCGTTTTGTTAAGGGCAGGTGGAGCATCAAGTCAATTCACAGGTTGATCTGCAACTCCCGCACCTACCGCCAGGCGACCGTTAACCAGGATACCCGGGCTGCCGAGCTGGACCCTGAAAACAAGCTGCTTTGGCGCTTCAACCGCAGGCGGCTGGAGGCCGAAGCTGTACGTGATAGTGTCCTCGCGGTGAGCGGCAGGCTCAATTCTGAACAATTCGGGCTGCCGATTTTCCCGCCTCTTCCGGGGGCTATCGAGGAGGCGGTCAAGTGGGACAAGAGCAAGTGGGATACCCAGGGAGGCAGCGAAGGAAGAAAACGCAGCATCTATATTTACCAGCAGCGCACCTTGAACATGCCCTTCCTGCAGTCCTTTGATTCTACCGTCTGCGATACGTCCAGGGACCAGAGACGCAGCTCTGTTACGCCTCTTCAATCGCTCGCCATGTACAATGGCGATTTCGTTTCCCGTGAGGCGGAGTTTTTCGCTCAAAGGGTCCAGGAGGCCGCCGGCGACGATCGAGCGAAGCAGGTGGAGCAGGCCTTCCTGCTGGCTTTCGCGCGCCCCCCCTCGAAAGAGGAGAAGACCAGGATGATCGAGCTCCTGGGGTCATCCGCGGGCGAGTCCGGCAAAGGTTCCCTTGTCGCTCTCTGCCGTGTATTATTCAATACCAGCGAGTTTATTTACATCGATTGAGTGTTTTATGACAGATCACACAGTCAGCTCTGATCGCTCCGGAGGGTTTTCACGCAGGAATTTTCTGTCGAGCTCTTTCAACGGATTTGGCGCCCTGGCTCTTGGTGGGGCGCTCACCGCCGATTTGCGGGCCGATGTCCGTGTGAACCCGCTCGAGGTCCGGCTGCCTCATATCCAGCGCAAGGCCAAGCACTGTATCTTCATGTTCTTCGGGGGAGGAGTCAGCCAGATGGACTCCTTCGAATACAAGCCGGTTCTCAACAAGCTCCACGGCAAGCCGCTCTCGAGAATCCCCGAGATCTCCGGTGAGCTCCAGGGGCGTCTTTCCTTTCCCCATGCGACGGTCGGAAGCCCCTTCAAGTTTCAGCGCTACGGCGAGTCCGGAAAGCACATCTCTGATCGGTTTCCCCATATCGCCAGGCATGTGGATGACATCGCCTTTATTCACGGAATCAAGACCGACAATCAGAACCATGGACCATCGACGCTTCATGTGACCACCGGGGACCAGTTTCCCGGCAGCCCGTCCGTCGGTTCCTGGGTGAGCTACGGTCTGGGCAGTCCGAACCAGGACATGCCCAGCTATGTGGTTATTCAGGATCCTCGCGGAGCTCCGACCAATGGGGCGGCCGTCTGGAGCAACGGCTATCTTCCAGCGGCCTACCAGGGAACCCTGCTGCGGCCGAAGGGTGTTCCGATTTTGAACCTCCAGAGGCCCGCCGGGG
>CAJWZY010000020.1 GCA_913050545.1 uncultured bacterium
CCGGCGGGTGGTTAACAGCTCACGCTCTCCGGCATAGGCTCTCGGTAGCGCCCGGGAAATCCGAGAGCTGGTCTTGCCGTTATTGAAGGAGGTATACCGCCCGGGCGATTCGCCTTTTCGAGCTGCCCCGGCAAGGACCCTCGTTTCCCCCCGGTCATCGGTGGTAACGTTGAGGTTGATGGCAACAGGGGACTGGCTGGCCGGGTTGGTGACCAGGTAGCTCAGGCAGAAGCCCAGCGTGAAGGCCGAGAAGAAAAGAAGTATCCAGGTTCTCATTCGTCGATTCCCGAAAAGCCCGGTTCAATGGTCCGCTCATCTTTTTATCGGCACAAAGTCGGCTGGAAGTTGAGGGAGAATCCCTGTCATTTGGGGGAATTCGGCTTTCCGGGGCAGTATTCTCGCAGGTTTTCGACCAGGGTGTTCATATCTGTGTGCAGGGGAGCACTGAAGCTCATTTCCTCTCCTGTGGCCGGATGCGAAAAGACGATCTTTGCCGCATGGAGGGCGTGGCGTTCAATGACAGGCGCCTCCCCGGGAGCTCTCTGGTTTTCCATGAGATCTGAAGGGTAGATATGTTTCTCCCGGCCATAGAGCTTGTCACAGGCGACAGGCAGCCTGATGGATGCCAGGTGGACCCGGATCTGGTGGGTTCTTCCCGTGTGGGGATGGCACTCGATGAGAGAATACCCCTTGTAGATTTCCTTTACCCGCCAATCGGTTCTTGATTCACGACCTTCGCCCGCCCGGGCAACGACCATCTTCTTGCTGTGCGACCGGCTGCGGCCGATGGGGCCGTCGAGGGTGCCCTCCAGCTCCCGCAGCTCACCCCTGCAAACCGCCAGGTAGGTTTTTTTCACGGTCCTCTCTTTGAACTGCTCGGAAAGTCCCTGGTGGGCGCGATCGTTCTTGGCCACGATCAGGACTCCCGAGGTTTCCCTGTCAAGGCGATGAACGATTCCGGGCCTTTCCTCTCCTCCAATTCCGGAGAGATCGCCGATCCAGTGCAGCAGGGCATTGACCAGTGTCGGCTCATCCTGGTTGGGGGCCGGGTGAACGGTGATCCCGGCGGGCTTGTCGATGACGGCCAGGTGCTCATCCTCATGGAGAAAGTTCAACGGGATGGCCACCGGCTCCAGGGACATTTTCCGGGGAGGGGGGATCTCAATCTTCACCCTTGTTCCGGGAGCTATTTTCAGTGAGGCCTTGACTGGTTTCCCTGGTGGGGGATCCAGCTCCACACAGCCGGAGCTGATCAGCTTCTGGAGAAAGCTTCGGCTGTGGCCGGACAGTTTTTCAGACAGGAACTGGTCAAGCCGCCGGTTGCCGTCCTCGTTGGTCAGTTCGTGGACTTCCAGCGCAGCGGGCCGGCCTTCTTCGGCGGCGGGATGGGCCGGATCTGCCGCTTGGGTCTCCGGCTCCGTCGGTTCCCTGGATTCCTGGTCGCAACACGCTGCCAATTTCAGTTTCCTCGGGGCGGCTCCTGGCCAGCTTGTCCGGGTGGAGCTCCTACTTGGGGGATTCAGGCTTCAGCGAGTCAAGCTCCACCGATTTAATCTCCAGCTTCTCGGGAGCTTTTTCCTCGCCTGGCGGTGCCTGCTTTAAACGGCTCTCAGGGAGCCAGGCTTTGTTCAGCTCCCCGCCAACCAGATCCTGGACTTGTTTGTTCCAGGCCTTTACGCCATCGTCAGCCCAGGCCTTACCGCTGGCGTCCCGGGCAAGGGCCCTGGCTTTTTCCAGCATCTTCTTCTTGTTCGCTTCACTCGGGGGTGCGGGTTTGTCCTCGGCAGTGGATGCCGACAGGAAGCTTGTACTGGAGGGTGCAGGGATGGCCTGCTTGATAAGCAGGTCTACCATTTCCAGGTAGGTGTTTTTCTCAGCCGCCTGTCCACCGGCCTTTTCCTGGAGAGCTTCCAGTCTGCCGAGCCAGGTATCTACCTGTTCGTTACTGGGAAGATCAGCCTTGATCTCCCACCACTCCTTCTGAAGCTGGTCGGCCTTGGCGGCCTGGTTTTCATTGAAAATCCAGATGCCCAGCATGACAACAAGGACGATCCCAGCCAGCATAGCCATTGGCTTTCTGTTGCTGCTGATGGTTTTACTGGCAGAGGCTGTAATATCTTCCACGGTTCCGGCAATTCCCGCGTCCTGGTTGGGATTGCCGCCGGGTTGATTCTGGTTTCGCGTTATTTTTTTCGACAAGGCACTGAACTCCAGCAGGCAACGATAGGGTCAGGGGTAACTTTTTCAGGAGCCTGAAAAAACATACCCCGCCAGTTTACAGCGCCTTGAGCAAGGTGCAAGCCATCATCGAAGTGCCGCGTTTACTCGATGATCAGTTCCTGCCGGGCCTTATCCAGCTCTGCCGGCTTTAAAGTACCCTTAACCGGCTGAATGGAAGGTTTCTCTTCAACATTATCAGACGCTGGGGACTCGGGTGCGGCCGGGATGGCTGCAGTGGCAGGTTCCTGGGGCTTCCCTGTGAGATGGCGGTAATTCTCTTCCGGCGAAAAGTGCTGCAATCCAAGCGTCCGGATCTCCGCTACCAGGAAACAGCCGTATCTCGATGTTTTTCGATCGAACTTGCGGCGCAACTGGATGGTCGCTCCATCTGTCTCCCTGGTGAAGTCCAGAACCTTGTCACCTTCGACCTTGTCGACAATTCTTTTCAGCTGCCATTTCCGGGCTTTCATCTCCCGCAGGTAAAAGGCTACATAGCCTTCGGGGGGCTGTGGGCCGAAGTAATGCCCGGTCCAGGTGGGTTTGAAGTCAGTTCCGGCCAGCTCCGGGGGAGCATAGCGGTAACCCTTCTTGTACTCCAGTTCCGGATGGACAGGGAATTCTCCCAGTTCTTCAGGGGTGTAAGGGGTGGGCGGTTTGGCTGAATTGCCGGCACACCCGAGGCAGGAAACCAAGACCACAAAAACCAGGGCGCTGACCATGCTGCGGTGCGCCACCTTGATGAACCGGGACGTAACGATCTTCACTTCTGATACCCTCCAAGTTATCCCGAAAATGGGAATGTACGTTCAGCACTTCTTTCCCGTCGACGTGTCACAAACAGCGCTGGACTCCTCTTTTTCCCGCCGGAACTTCATGTCCACCCCGGCCTGACAGGCCAGAATTTTCATTTCCAACAGGAAAGTCTTAACGCTGAAAGCACTTATGAAGTGCGCAGAGATTTTAGTGTTTTATTTATCGGACGCAAGACAAATTGCCACTCAAGGGTGTTTACAGGGGCTGTTCTGACAGGAGCGGTCATTGAAAACCCGCATTTTTGGGGGCTGGCTGGGCATTTTTTGTAAGGGTGACGGATTCGCCCGGAGATGATATTTTTTATTAGATCGAAGGCCATGGTGGACGGGTAATCCAGGCGGCCTGAAATGATGTGGATACTGCTGCTGGAATATTCTTTTTTCCAGCAGCAGGATCTTTCTGCGCCTGCTGTTTGCCCTGGTGGAATCGGGCCGGATCCAGAGGGGCAGTATTTGCCGGCCCCTGGTTTTCCCCGGGGCTTTCCGTGGTGCCGGTTGCCCGCTGGGAAGCATGACCTGTGGCGGAGCTTTTCTCTATCGCTCTGCGGGAAGGCAACTCACTCTTCGTCGAAGCGTGGGTCGTTCTCCTGGTTCTCATCCTCTTTCTCTTCAGGGTCGATCGTATCGACGCGGGATTCAGTTCCGGTGGTGGCATCTTCGGTGCTTGCCCAGTCTTTTTTCGGTGGGGGAGAGTCGCCGGCGCTCCGCAGGAAAAGCCCGATACACAGCAGGGCTGCGAGACCTGCCAGCGGTGCAAGCCAGCGCCGCCTCGATTTTACGGTCTCGAAGGGAACGACCTTTTCTGTGCGGCGTACAGAGGACAGGACGTCCTGCCATTCGTCATCGCTGACGGCAGGCGGAGAATCCTCCCTGGCAAGGCGGTCAATCTTTTCAAGATCAGAAGCCTGCTGCCGACAGTCTGCCGAGTCAGCCAGGCATTTCTCAACCTTCTCGCGTTCTTCGGCTGAGAGCTCACCGTCAAGATAGGGGCCGATCAGTTTACTGAATTCTTCGTGGGACATTTTCCCTCCCTGGATATTTCGTGTTCAGGCGGGCCTGGGTTTCAGTCGAGCCTGTAGCCCATGGCGACAAGAGCTTCCTGTAATTTTTTGCGGGCATAAAAAAGCCGCGACATAACGGTTCCTACATTACAGCCTGCAACCTCGGCGATTTCCTTGTACGAGAGATCTTCGGAGGTGTGGAGGATGAATACGAGCTGGTGTTTTTCAGAGAGCGTTGCAACGGCCGCCCGGATTTTTTCTTCGAGCTCTTTTTCCCCGGCATATTCAACCGGGCTCTGGGCGGGAGTCTTTCTCGCAGTGGGCTTGCCCAGGGCCTCCATGGCCGGCTCATCCATGCCCTGCAGAGGTCGGCTTTTTCGGCTGCGGGTAAAATCGATCGAACGGTTGACGGTGATTCGGTAGAGCCAGGTGAAGAACTTGGAGTCAGTCTTGAATTTATCAAGACCCAGGTAGACCCGCAGGAAAACTTCCTGGGCGACCTCGAGTGCGTCTTCCCGGTTACGGACAAAGCGATAGGCAATTCCATACACCTTCTGACGGTACTTCTCGAACAGGAATTCAAACCCGTTCTCGTCACCGTCGAGAAAGGCATTCACCTTGACGATGTCTTCGTTTTCGGCTGGAGCGCTCAATTTTGGATTCCGACAATCCGCGGCAGGTTGAAACAGGACCACGACAGCATCGCCGGTATCGTGAGGGTGCGGTTTCCTTCTCCGGGCGAGGGAGCTTCCCGTCACGGTAAGCCGGCATGCAGGTGCAGTTCTGATTGTAGCTGGGTTGAGCTGGGCTCTCATCATCTCTAATTTCCTGAATCCATACGAGTTACCGCAGTTTTGACAGGTCCTGGCCTGGGATTATTCAATTCACCGGGGAAAAATCCCGCAATTTGGTCGATAAAAGGCAACCCGGTCTTTTTTCGTTGACAGGACCCCAACAGGTATCTAATGTGCTCCCAACGAAAGGGCCTTGTCTAGGTGGAAAAGGGCTTTTTGAGAAGGAGCGGGTTTACTAAGAGGAGCTTTAGCCCGCCCAGAATTTCCGCGGGAGTTGCGGATAGATTGTAGCAAAAGAGAAGTGTGAGATATGTTTCCCCAAGAGGGCGGTTTTCACCGCCGGAGTCTGTAAGAGTGGTCGGTGGCTCTGTTCCTTGTCTTCAGCGTTGGTGAAGTCAGGGCTGGTTCCCTTGGGAGTATGATTTTTTCCGAATGTTAGTTAGATATTATTGAATCAACCTACCCTTCCCTACACACCCCACTCGGTAGGTTCCTCCTTTTTCCTCGTTTATTTCAGACCCAAACACCTCCTCATCGAGTAGGGACGATGAGGAGATTTTTTTTGCCCTGGTTCCTGGGGCAAGAGGATTTCGGGCACGTTCCTTTATTGCGATTTATAGTGTCCGGGGATGATAGGATGCCTGCCGTCTGGGAGGGATCGAATTCGCTGCGGGTGGTCCTGCCCTGCTGGTTGCGGACATCGTCGGAGCCGACCCGATGCTGGTTATACGCCGTATAAAGGACGCCCTGTTTTCGCAAAGCCCACAAGAGCTTCGTGGTGCCAGCGGTTTCATGGTTAAGATCGGGCAGGTGATCTACCTCTCAGGTGCCAAGTTCCGCAAGGATTTCTGCCTGGAGCGTGCGGCCAGCCTGACCTTCTTTTCCATCATCTCGCTCATACCCCTGACGGTTCTCTTCTTCAGTATTGCCAGGTCCATGAACCAGGGCGAGGTCATCAAGGACTGGTTCCTGGATAAAATCCCCAGGCTGGTGGCTCCGGGGCTGAAGGATGACCTCCATATATGGCTTGAAAAGTACATTGGAACCAATGCCCTGGTTCCAGATGTAGATACCGAGCTGGTAAATATTACAGCTATTTGCGGCCTGGTCATTATCTCGCTGGGGATCTTTATCGCTGCGGAAAGGGTTTTTAATCACATCTGGCAGGTCCATCGGCAGAGGAACTATCTTCAGCGCCTGGTGGTCTTCTGGGTCATCCTGACGACGAGCCCCCTGTTGGCGATGGCCTCGCTCTCTGTGGATGCAGCCCTGGATGCAGCCGACATCGAGATTCTGAGGTCGATGGAAGATTCCGCGGCCTTCGCGACAGTTTTTGGTTTTCTCGCTTTTTCGATGATGTATTTCTTCCTGCCGGCGGTCAAGGTTCGCCTTGGCAGCGCCGTGCTGGGTGGACTGGTGGCAGCTCTGCTCTGGCAGCTGTCGAAGTACGGCTTCTCCCACTACCTTGAGCGGATTACCAATGTCACCACCTTTTACAGCCAGATCGCCGCTGTCCCTCTCTTCCTGATCTGGCTCTATGTGACCTGGATGGTGGTTCTCATCGGCGGACAGGTCAGCTTTGTTCATCAGAATCGAACCTCCCTGGCTCGATTAAGCCGGGAAAATGCGGGGGATGGGAAGCGCTCTCTGCCGGCGCTCGGTTTTTATATTCTCTACAGGGTTGGCAGCGCCTTCAGGACTGGTGGCGAGATACCTTCGTTGAGGGAGGTTACGCAGGACCTCGGTATGGCACGGGGCGAGGGGGTGGAAAGGGCTGCGGAGATCCTGTTGGAACAGGGCATTCTGCTTGGCGATGGCGCGCGTGACAGCCGGCATACTCTCGCCTGTGATCCTGCCAGGGTGAACCTCTCGGAGGTGGCGGCGGCGTTGCGTACTGAAGAGTTTCCAGGGGAATCTTCTGCTGCGGAGGCGGCAAAAGACGTCAAAGAAGCTGATATTGTCATCAGGCGGTTGATTGCTGAGGCGAACAATGCCTGGGAGGGTTCATTTGAAGCCCGGACATTGGCTGATATACTGCCTGTAGAAGTAACTGCAGGGGGTGACCAAGTTGTTATTAATAAGCAAGATACGTAGTCGCACTGATTATTTTTGACATGGTTATCAACAGGCAATTACTATCTTGGTTTCAGAAAACAATCGGGAAGGCAATCCATTGACCCAGTCAGGAACCGGGTACACATCTAAAGGCCCATTTCCTTTTCCAGCCAGCTTCCAGTTCCGCGAAGCTGAAAAGGCAACGCTAGAGGCTTTTTTCGAGAAAGTCTTTTTTGCGAAGCCTGTAACGAGTCAGCAGCTTGACGCGATTGGGCGGATGAGGTGGAGGACGGAACAAGCTGACCAGGATCCTGCGGCAGACCAGGACCCCGGGCAAGGAGCGGAGGGGACTGAGGAGCAGGCGCCTGAAGAAGGCTCCGGCGAGCAGGCCGATGGCGAGGCTCGTTATGTGCTGCTTTGCCGCGGAGCCGATGGGATTGGAAAGACGCGCATTTTCCAGCATCTGAGTGAGCAGGCCCGGGAAAAAGAAGTCGCGATCTACGAGACCCAGAACTACGAGGTAGAGGGGATCCCGTTGAAACCCTTCCTCCATACGATTCGCCGCATCATGCGCGATCTCGATGACAAGACCACCACGGGCCCGGCCCAGCAGCGGATTGGTTCAGCGTTGATCAAGCGCTACCGCCATGCCCTGGAAAGCCTGATCCCTGAAGCCTTCAGTGATGCATCTCCTTCGCTTGAAAGCAGTGTGCTGAACTCGGAAAACTGGGAAGACGAGAAGGTCCGGATCTTCGATGGAATAACCCAGTTCCTCCTGGAGGTCTCGGTTCATAAGCCTTTGCTGATCCTGGTGCATGACCTGCACTGGGCTGACAGGACCACGGTTGAGCTGCTGCGCTATATCGGCCGGAATCTCCAGCTCAGGAACGAGGCCATTTCGGCTGAAGCTTCCGGTGCCTCTGCCGCCGAAGATGGGGGAGTACAGGATGACCTGCGCTCCCTGGCAACGCGAGCCGGTACCGGCGGGAACAAGAAAGGTGAGCAGGACAGGGCACTGGGGGAAATGGATGGAGCCATCGCAGCCCAGCCATCGCGCCTGATGCTCCTGGCAAACTATCGGGCCTTCGATGACTCATCCGCTGGCATAACTGCAGCTCTTGAAAGTCTCGGCGATGAGAACTTCAGTTTTCATGGTGAACTTCGGCCGCTGCATCGCAAGGAAGCTAAACACTTCCTGGAGAAATCCGTCGAGGGAGTGCAGGTTGATGACCGCCAGCTCGAGGTTGCCGCAGATGCAGCCGATGCCGTTTTTGAGCTCTCGGAGGGCTTCCCCAGCTTCCAGAAAGAATTGTTCCGCGGCGTTTTTCTCGGTGAGTCGGAGCTGTCGAGCTGGAGCGGTGATACCTTCAGGGATTATGTAGACAGCGCGGCAGATTGTGAGCAGCCGGGGTTGCCCGGCGATGCGCCTGCTCGTCACAGGATCCTGGTGAGGCGCCTGCAGGAGTACTTCGGGGACCGGCCGGAAGGCCCCGGGGTAGAGGCTAGAGTGCTCCAGGTTCTCGCCCTTGCACGCAGGCCGGTACACAGCGACCTGATCAGCTATGTTCTCTCCAGTGAAGAAGGTGGAAGCACCACTGAAGATGGGGCAATTGCTGCCGCGGCTGGCAAGCTCGGGCATTTTGCCGCTTCGGAGGGGAACGAAAAGGTTGCGGAAATACTCGGGTCCCTGGAGCAGCATGGGATCACCTCCCTGGCGGGCTCAGGGAAATATTACTTCCGACTCTGGGACTATACCCAGGTAGTGGAGTCCACCATCGAGCCGGATGTAAAGAAGGTGATTCATCAGCGAATCGGGGATGAGTATAGAAGGCGCCTGGTGAGCATAAAGGGCGAAGCGGGCTCTACCGGGGAGGAGGCCTACGAGGTTTACTACCATCTCAGCCGTGGGTTCGAGCCTTTCTCTGCCCTGGAATTCGGGCTCGCAGCCGGGAATCGTTTTCAACGGACGTTTGCCCTTCAGAAGGCCCGGGAAATCTACGAAGAATTAATGACCCTGCTCGAGCGGGATGACCTGCTGCCCTCACGCCTGAAGGTGCTCGAACGCCTGGCAAGGGTGCAGGTTGCCCTGCGGGATCACGAAGGCGCTCTTGAGTCTCTCAAGAGGATTACCCAGGAGGAGGCGGGGACCCTGGAACCTTCCGTGAGGACAGCTCTCCAGTTGCTCGCCGCCCAGGTCCTCCTCGGGGTCGGCGATCCTGGCCGGGCGCTCAAGACCCTGGCAAGGGCTCAGAAGACCATCTCCGATGAACAGAGCATTGAGTCGATCAGGATACAGCTCGAGGTCATCAAGTGCCGGCTGCATAAGCAGGACTGGAAGAGGGCGATCAATTACGGCCTCAAGGGCGCCGAGCTTGCCCAGAAGGTTCCGGATTGTGTCGAGCTGGCGATGTTCTATCAGCTGGTCGCCCAGGCCTTCTACCGCAAGGGAGATTATTCCCATGCGCTGGACAATTTCCAGCGGGGGCTGACCGTTGCCGAGAAGCTCCAGGACCATTCGCTTACGGTCAGTATTCTTGACGACCTCGGAAGGGCCTACCTTGAGAGAGGTAATCATTTTCGTGCCGCCAGGTATCTCTACAAGGCTCTTGAGATGCGTCAGCGTCACCAGGATGTTTCAGGTCTCTGTCGCTCTTATGATCAGCTGGGCCTGGTTTACCGCCGTGATGGCGACTACCACAAGACCATCGAGAATCTCAGCCGCAGCCTGAGTCTTAAGCTCAGGATTGGAGATTTCGAGGGGCTCAACCCCACCCTGGGAACCCTTGGTGATTTGTGCTTCCGGCTGGGGAACTACCAGGTGGCTATCGATTATTTCCAGAAAGAGGTCGAGAACAGCCGGAAGGTAAAAGAGATCAATGCAGATGAAACCATGGGGCTCGCGGATGCCTTTGCCCGCCTGGGACGGGTTTATTTTGAGATCGGCGATCTCAGGCAGGCCGAGAGATTCTGCAAGCAGGTCCTGATCCTCGCCTCAGAATTCCAGCTGAAGTCCTTCGAGGCCGATGGCCTGCTTCTTGATGGCAATATCAAGGCCTACCAGCTTGACTGGAATGTTGCAGAAAAAAGTCTCAAGCAGGCGGGTGATTCCTACGGGAAACTGGGCCACAGGCTCCGCCAGGCTTGTGCGCTGCTCGACCTTGCGGAGATCAAGTTTCACCGTGAGGCCTATGACGAAGCGCTGAAGCTTGCCTCCAGGGCGCAGGTCATTGCCGAAGATGTCAGGGCTCTTGACCTCCAGGTGCGGATCCTGACTGTAAAGGGCAACGTACACAGGTTCCTCAAGGGAGGAAACCCGCAAAAGGCTCGAGAACAGCTTGGTAAGGCCCTCGAAATGACTCAGAGGCTCAGTGATATCAAGGTTCTTTTCGATCTGTACTACGCCCTTGCCAAGGTGCATCACACCGACCGGGAATTTTCAGAGGCGTCGACTTTTTACGGCAAGGCGGACGCTATTCTAAAGCATGTTGGAGAGCAGCTTGAGGGCGACCTGCAATCGCGCTTCTTCGATGACCCGCGCCGCAAGACCTTCACCGAGGACTTCTCCCGTTTCAGTAAGGAATCAGAGGCCAGGAGGCCAGCTTCTGAAAGCCGGGAAAGATCCTCCTCCCATGGCGATCTGCATGAACGTCCCGTCGGGCCGGATGACTACAAGAGCCTGCTTGACAGCGTTCTGCGGATCAACAGCACGATGAACCAGCTCGATTTCCACCAGGGGTGCCTGGGCGAGGCAATGGAGATGACCGGAGCCGAGCGCGGAATTGTGATGGTGGTCAAGGACCGCCAGTACCGGCCTGCGGCGGTAGAAGGCTTCGGCGAAGATTTCTCCCAGCATACGGAGGCGTCTTCTGTCAGCCAGCTGGCTGAGGATGCGATTCGCCGGGGGAGGGGGTCCTCCACCAGTGGAGGGGAATCCGATTCTCGTAGCCAGTCCATCCCCCTGAAGGTTCTCCAGGACAGGTCTGTCCTCGTGGTGCCGCTGAGAACAGGAGACCGGATCCTCGGGAGCATCTACCTCGACAGGTTGAATTCACTTGGACCCTTCACTCCCCGGCACAAGCTGCTGGTCGAGGCCTATGCACTGCAGGTTGCAGTGGTCCTGCAGAACAGGCGCAACCTGGACGTGGCGATACGAGAGCCGGTGACAGGATTCTATACTCCCAGCTATTTCCTCGACAGGCTCCGGGAGGAATACAGGCTCTTCAACCTGCACGACAAATCGTTCTGCCTGGCGGGCTTCTACCTTCCGGTCCTGGAAGATTCGGTAGGGGAGTCCCAGGGAGGGCTGGGTGAGAAGCTCGCCCGCGAGATTGCCTCCATCTCAGGCGAGGCCCAGGTGTGCTGGGGCAACCCTGTACTCTACCTTCTCTTCAGGGAGACGGATCTTGGCCGGGCCGAAGAATATACCATCCGGGTCCAGGAGAGGCTGCAGCTGTTGCTGGCCGAGGAGGTTCCCTACGAGGTGCTGCCGATTGAGCGCCGCTACCAGCTCGGCTCGGATATCTACTTTGACCTGCGGAAAAAACTTCTTCCAGAGGAAGGAGACCACAAGACCTTGACGGATCTGAGGCAGATCCTTGCCAAGGATGTGAAGCTCAAGGAGGCTAAGAAAATACTTGAGCGTCATATCATTGAGAGCACCCTTCGGAAAACAAACGGCAACATTACCCATGCTGCCAGGGAGCTGGGTATTCACCGTCCGCAGCTTTCCAATTACCTCAAGAAATACGGACTCAGTAAGGAGCGTTTCGAGAGCTCGGCTGAGAGCCCGCAAATTACCCCGATGGAAAACTGAGATTGCCGGCATCTCCTCGCCGCATTCTCACTCTTTATTCCACCGGGAAGAGTGCCCGGAGTTCTTCTGCTGTGGGCTGGCTGCCGAACTCGCAGAGCTCGAAGGCTTCGGCGAAAACAACACTTCCGCCCCGGCCCTCACCATAGGTGGTGCAGAGCTCTTTTCGGAAGGCCCTGGCCGGGCGTTCGAGGAATTCGCCCCAGGTGTTTTTCAGCCATTCGAGCCTCTGCCCGGGCTCAGCTGGAACACTGTTTTCTCCCGGTCTCATATTGTAGGCCAGCCATTCGTAGAATTGTGATTCATGGCAGTCGAGGGCCTTCCACTTCACCTCTGCCACGCTATCGACATCGACAACCACGTCTGCCCGCAAGGGCGTTGGCCTGGTGAATTCATCAAACAGGTAGGCGATCACAGGGTTGGTGGCCAGGTGGGGGGTGCCAGGGCATGCCAGCGGAACGGTTACCATGTAGGCGGCATCCTGTACCAGGGTCGCGGTATAACGATGGTCAGGATGGTAGTCATTGGGGCGATGGGTGAGGATCAGGTCCGGGGCGAGCTCCCGGATCCGGCGGATGAGGTCCTCGCGGTTCTCCAGGCTGGCAACGAGGCGGCCGTCATCGTTATCAAGGATTTCGTAGCGGACCCCGAGAACTTCGGCCGCCTTTGCCGCCTCCTGGCGTCGTCGCCTCTCCAGCTCTGCGGGGGCCGCCTGGTGGTGGCCCGCATTGCCGTTCGTCATCGAGATGAAGGTGACCTCATCTCCACGTTTCCTCCAGAGGGCTGCGCAGCCGCCCGCGAAGATATCGCAATCGTCAGGATGCGCTCCGATAACAAGGATATTTTTCATGATGAACTGGATGCAGGGGACTTCGTCTTCAAGAATATGGCAGCTATGATACCCGTTGATGACTTTGAACCAGCACCTCTTTACCAGCCGAGTGTCTATCCCGGAGCGAGCCCGCGTGAATCTTTTCTTTTCCTGGGGGACAATGTAGAGGTCCTCGGTGGCGAGGAGGGCTCGCGGCAGCTTGATGAGCGGCTTTCGCGGCTGGGTTCTGCGGGACTGGCCGACCGCCACGCGGTTCTCTGCAGTGGCTCCAACGCCTGCCCTGCCCAGGTTCGCACAAAGCTCTCAGGGCTGGAGGGGGACCAGGTCGTTCCTTTTCTCCTCGTTGAGGTAGAGGGGGCGACCCCCGTTTTCGCCTCACACGCATCGAGCTATGGCGTCATCCCGGCTACCCTTGATGACCTGGGCGAGGTCTCGCGTTGCCACCTGGCCTTCTTTACCGACCGCCAGCTCAGCCGGGTCAACGCCAGCGAGGGGAGAAGATACGAGCTCTGCCGCCTGGGAGGCCTGCGGCTTGACTGGAACGGCTCACAGCTGCGCGATGAACCACTGGCCTACCTCGCCACCGGTGGGGTGCTTTGCCTCGGTGGCGAACCTGTCCGGCTGGCGGGCTGCGACCAGCACTCCCTGTTTGAGCGACTTGTCCGGGAGCTGGGCCCAGCAACCGGCTTGCCGGCTGCCGAGCAGTTTTTCTCGGAGCCGGGGAGCTATTACAGGGCTCTTCACAGGGAGCTCCGGGCTGCGGGACTCTGGCGGCCTCATCGTCTCGTTGCCGCCGAGGTGAATCTATAGCCGGTGAGGGACAGGCGGGAGTCTCAGCGGGCGCTGAGCTTCTCGACCGTTTCAAGCAGCCACCGGTATTCACGGGTGATGCCGTTGATGAGCTTCTGTTTTCTTTTCTTCCCGCCGGCAAGGATGGGCCAGGTATAGGTTTCGAAGACGAGGTGGGAGCAGGAACGTTGCTTGATCACCTCGATGAGAGCACGCTCGGTATCATCGCGGGTGGTGTGAAGGTGGCGGTACTTTTTAAGGTAAAGGGGCACATGGAAGTGCGAACGGATCTCGCTGATGTCGGGATGGGTTCCCCGCTTGAGTTTTGCAGGCAGCTGGTCGAGGTCCGTACCCCGCCAGACAGCCTGGCCGTCCTCATCGCAGCCGCAGAACTGGTGGAAGTACCTGGGCTCGTTCATATTGCGCAGGTCCCTGAAGGCCGTCGGTGACCTGAAGGGGTTCTTCAGCGCCACCGCGTTGGTGACGTGGATCTTGCCCAGCTCCAGCCCCGCCTTCTGCAGCTGGCGGAGGTTGGAGACCTGGTCCTCGAACAGGACCGAGAGATGGCAGGTGTCGATGTTGACAGTAAAGACACTTCGCAGATCCGCTTCGATACGACTCTTCGGCCCCCTCTTCTTCCAGCGGGTGAAGGCGGCGGGAAGGAGGTAGTCCTCGAAGAAGGAGATCATATCAGCCGCGGTCTCGAAGGTCGTTTCCGGCTCCGGCTCTACGGCCAGGACCATTTGCCTTCCTCCCCCGTCGTTGATTTCCAGGAATGCCTCGAGCGCTTTGAGGTAATGGGTTGCGAGCTTCCTGAAGACGGCGGGGCCGTGGCCGTGGCCGCGGAAGCAACCTCCAAGGGTGCTGATGGAGACCTTGATTCCCTCCGGCGCAACCTCGTCGACAATCCGGGCGATCCTGGCTGTCCAGCTTGCCCGTTGGGGCTGGGTCCAGGATGGCTGGTAGACTGTTTCCTTGACTCGCCGGGCGTGAAAATCGCTGAGCGGATAGGCGTTCACCGAGAACAATACGAGGCCGGAGTCCTGGAGGAAATCGCGAAACTCGAGGCGGGCTTTACGGCTGGATAGCTGCTTCGCCGAACCGATACCGAGGCGCAGCTCCAGCCCGCAGGGCTCAGTGCCGAAGACGCGCTTGCGAATAGGAAGGGTGTAATCCTTCAGCGAGCGATAGACGGCCTTCATGTCTTCGCCGGGATGGACGTTTGTGCTGTAGCCGAGTTGAAGGGTGTTTTTTTTCAAAGTTGGTCTCGTCCAGTTATTCAGCTTTCTTGCGCTGCCTGTTCTGCCTGGTGGCACACGGCTGGCAGCCCCTGATTTTACCCATTGGTGAAAATGGCGCAAGTAGGACACTTTCGGGCTCTAGCTGCGTTTTCGAATAGGATCGGAAAGTTATCGTCTTACTACCTGGCTGCATTGTGTCCAACAGGCCAAAGGAAGTGCCCCAATTGCTCAATCAGAAGCCGTATCGGGTCGATAATGTTAAGGTGAGCCAATTTTTTTCGGAGCAGCAGAGATGAATACGATCCTGGTTACCGGGGGAGCGGGTTTTATCGGTAGTGACCTTGTTCGCCTGATTCTCGATGAAGAGCCTGAGACCAGGGTGCTTGTCTATGATTTTCTCACCTACGCGGGTAATCTCGACAACCTGAAGGGCTACCTCGACAATCCCCGCCTGGAATTTATCAAGGGGAGTATCTGTGACCAGGATGCGGTCAGGCAATTGCTGGGTTCCGGTGGCATCTCTCATGTCATTAACCTTGCCGCAGAGAGTCATGTAGACCGTTCGATCCTGGGCCCGAAGGGTTTTGCCGAGACAAATGTCCTCGGTACTGTCGTTCTCCTGGAGGCGGCTCGTGATGCAGGGGTCAAGCGCTTCGTGCAGGTCTCCACTGACGAGGTCTACGGATCTCTCGGAGCCGAAGGGAGCTTCAGCGAAGACAGCCCCCTGGCGCCAAGCTCTCCCTACAGTGCATCGAAGGCGGCGGCTGATCATTTTGTCGAAGCTTTCGGG
>CAJWZY010000021.1 GCA_913050545.1 uncultured bacterium
CCACCTCGGTGACCTTTTCATCGGGCTCGTCCATGCCGCTGTGGTTGTAGGGCCCGCTGAGGGTGACCTCCAGCTTGGCGGCGGTGAAGCCGATTTCTTTCGCATGCAGCACCCAGGAAACCAGCGACTCCTTGTACTCTTCATAGCTCTCCCCGTTGGGCTGCAGCGAGGCGTAAGGATGAATGCTGTCACGGGCCTCCTTGCCGGTCAGCTCCCAGCAGGGTTTTCCCGCAGCCTTCCCCTTGATGTCCCAGAGTGCCATGTCGATCGCCCCCATGGCGCAGACCAGGGCGCCGCGGCGGCCGTTCATGCAGCTGCCGGTGTAGAGCTTTTCCCAGATCCGTTCATTGTCGAGCGGGTTTTCGCCAAGGAGCATCTCCTTCAGTCCCATCCCCATGGTGTGGGTGCTGGGAGCCTCGATGCAGGCCCTGGCAATCCACGGGTTGACGTCGGTCTCGCCGATGCCGGTGATGCCCTCGTCGGTGTGGACAAAAACGACAATGTCATCCTGGGCGGAGGAGGTGGCGTCCTTTCGAACATCAGGCACCAGCAGGACGTGGCAATCGATACCGGTTATTTTCATCTCTTGAATTCCGGGGTGGTGGTTGAAGGCTTCTTTTTAAGCCCGGCAGGGCGGCAGGGCAAGGGCCGGAGTCTTGGCAGTTGCAAATCAATCCAAGTCGAAGGAAACTGTTTATAGTCTCACTGAACAACTGTCATTCAATTTCCCGCGACGGAAGGGGCTCCTGCATGAGATCCACGCTGCTCCCGGTCTTCTTTTTACTGCTCCTCGTTGCTGCGGGTTTTCTGCATGGAGCTGACTGGCCGACCTACCGTCACGACAACCGTCGCAGTGGTGCGACGGCGGAAAAGATCGAAGCTGAGAAGCTCGAGCTGAAATGGGTCCACCGCGCCGCACTGGCGCCACGGCCGGCCTGGGCAGGTCCCGCCAAGTGGGATGCCTACGCCGGGATCCGCGGACTGCGCTCGATGCGCAATTACGACCCGGCCTTCCATGTCATCGTGGTCGACGGTTCGGTCTATTACGGCTCCTCGGCTGATCATGGGGTGCATCGCCTGGATGCGAAGACCGGCCGGGAGAAGTGGGTCTTTTTTACCGATGCGCCGGTGCGGATCGCCCCGAGCTGGTACTCGAAGAAACTCTATTTTGGTTCCGATGACGGCTACGCCTACTGCATCCGGGAGCGCGATGGAGCCATGGTCTGGAGGCAGCGGCCGGAAACTCCCGGGCGCCTGATTCTCAATAACGGCAATTTCATTCCTTTCTGGCCCTGTCGCACCGGTGTTCTCGTGGACCGGGGGATCGCCTATTTCGGCAACTCGCTGCTGCCCTGGAAGGATTCCTATATCTGCGCTGTCAGTGCCACCACCGGCAAGCCGGCCTCGAAGGGCGGCTTCCTGAAAAAATATTCCGGGCTGACTCTCGAGGGCGCCCTGCTGGCCTCGCCCAGTCGGCTGATCGCTCCCCAGGGAAGGGTCGCCCCGTTGCTGTTTGGCAGGGGTGATGGAGCCCGGCTCGGTTCGCTCGAGGGCGGCGGTGGCTGTTTCGTCCTGCTCACCGACGATTCCAAGGTCATGCATGGCCCGGGAAATAAAACCGGCTGGATCACCGGCAGCGATGCGAAGAGCCGCGGCAAGGTCGCCACCTTCAAGAACGGCAACGAGATGATCATCTCCGGTGATACGGCCTATATGCTCAGTGACCATGCGCTGGCGGCGATGGACCGCAAGAACAAGAAGGGCAAGTGGAGAACAGCCGGCAAGTATTCGCTCACCATGATCCTGGCCGGTGATACTGTTTTTGCGGGGGGGATCGACGAGGTGGCGGCTTTCCGCACAAGCGATGGCGAGCAGGTCTGGACCGGCTCCGTCGAGGGCGGCGTCTATGGCCTCGCGGTGGCCGATGGAGCTCTCTTTGTCAGCACGGACCAGGGCCGGATCGCCTGCTTCAGGCCCGGCAAGGGCAAGGCAAAGTCCGTTGCCGCAGGGGCCACAGCGAAAAAGGATGAGCTCGAGGTCCTGGATGTCCCCGCCTTCAAGAGCCGGGGGCTTGTCGGGCGCTGGTTGCTGCAGGCCGGGGCGGTCAAGGGCCGCAAGGTGTATGACCTTGCCGGTAAGAACCATGCCGTGGCCCATGGAAGCCCGCGGCTGGTGAAGCTCGGTAAAGAACACCAGGGAATGAATTTCGAAGGCCAGGTTTCCAGCCTGCGGATAGCGGATGATCACAAGGCTGCGGGGTTACCGGCGAAGGCGGTCTCGGCGGAGGCCTGGGTCCGGGTAGACCAGGCGGCTGCATGGGGTTGCATCATCGGCGCCTTCCAGGACAACGGCAGCTATGAGAAGGGATGGCTCCTGGGCTATGTGGGCTCGCGTTTCTCCCTGGGCGTCCAGGGTGCCGGTGGGGCGGGGGCGATGACCTATATGAAAGCAGGTTCGGATTTCCGGGCCGGCCAGTGGTACCACGTTGCAGGCACCTATGACGGGGCCGAGATGAAGCTGTATATCAACGGCAAGCTGTCGGCTTCTGGAAAGACCCAGAGTGGCCCCATCGATTATCCCCCCAGTGCGTTCTACGAGATGGCTGCCTACCACGACAAGGATGAGTATTTTCGTATGAAGGGGGCCCTGAACGAGGTCCGGGTCTACGACCGGGTCCTCTCGGCGGCGGAATGCGCGGCGCACAGCCGGTCAAAGAAGCTCGTGGGCGGCGGTGGCGCAGGTGCCCCGGTCGGTGGTAAGGGGCTGGCGCTGGCAGCAGGTCCTTTTCTTCATTTTACCGCCCTGGATAAGGCCCTGGTTCAATGGGAAACAGCGGAACCTTCGAAGACAATGGTACTTTTCGGCCCCCGCGATGGTGAGCTGAAGAAGATCGAGCGTGCGGGCCTGAGGAAGACCCACGAGCTCGAGTTCACCGGGCTTGCCCGCAACAGGCTCTATACCTACAGGATCCTGGCGGGCGCCAAGGGCAAGGAACTCAGCACCCCGGATTACGAATGCGACAATTTTTTCAACCTGGTGTTGCCGCCGGTGCGCACAGAGGCGAACCCGTATCCGAAGGATGCCGGCAGCAGCCTGGAAGGTGAGGTTGCCGAGCGCGTTCTTCGTGAGACTGGTATCGACCGGGGAATCTGCCTGGTCCTCGGCAGCGGAGATGGGCGGCTGGCCTGGGAGATTGCCGCCCGCAGCCGGTTGCAGGTTGTCGGCGTCGATACGAGCGCCAAAGCTATCGAGGCGGCTCGCAAGCTGGCCTACAAGGCGGGTGTCTACGGAGCCAGGCTGAAGTACTACCAGGTCGACTCTCTCTCAAAGCTCCCCTTTACCGGGCACTTCGCGAACCTGGTCGTTTCGGCGGGAATGCTTTCGAAGGGGCGCTGCGAGGGCAGTGCTGCGGAGGTCTTCCGGGTTCTGAGGCCCGACGGGGGCATCGCCTGCCTGGGACAACCTGCAGGAACCAAGCCGTCCCTGTCTAAAACCGCCCTGGCCGCCTGGCTCGAAGATTTCGGAGCTCCCTGGGAGATCATCACCGAGGACACCTATTCCGCCGTGATCGAGCTTGCCGGCGAAGACAACGCCACCTATTGCGGTCCCTGCTCGCGACTGCGCCGCGGCATCCTCTACACCACAGCTGAACGCCTCAGCTGCAACAAGATCGCCCTCGGCCATCATCGAGACGATGCGCTCGAGACGCTGCTCCTCAACCTGTTCTACGCCGGACGGCTGCAGGCGATGCCGGCCTGCTACAGGACGGTCGATGAGCGCTTCGAGGTGATCCGCCCCCTGATCGAATGCGCCGAGGCGGATATCGCCGCCCACTCCGAAGCCAGGGGCTACCCGATCATCCCCTGCAACCTCTGCGGCGCCCAGGACAACCTGAAGCGTGACGAGGTGGCCCGGCTCCTGTCTGAACTCGAAAAAAACAACCCGGGACTGCGACAGAGCATGCTGAGCGCGATCCGCAATGTCCGCCCGAGCCATCTCCTCGACCGCGAGGTAGCAGCTGCCTGGGGTGAGGCTGCAGGACGCTACGAGCCCAGGCGCTGAAGAGTTATTGAAGATCTCCCCTTGATGGACGGCCACTGCGCACAGACACTAACCTCCCATGGCTACTCCCAGAGAATTCAAGAACCGCCGCGCCTACCACGATTACCACGTGCTCGACAGGATCGAGGCGGGCATCGCCCTGATCGGCTCAGAGGTAAAGTCGCTGCGTGAGGGCAACCTCAGCTTCGCCGAGAGCTACGCTCGTATCGAAAACGGCGAGGCCTTCATCCAGGGACTCCACATCTCCGAGTACAAGAACGCGCGCACCTTCGGCCACGAGGCCACCCGGCGCAGGAAGCTCCTGCTGCACAAGCGGGAGATCCGCAAGCTCTACAAGGCCGTGTCCATCAGGGGACAGACCCTCATCCCCCTGAAGGTCTATTTCAACAAGCGCGGCATCGCCAAGGTGATGCTGGGGATCTGCAAGGGAAAGGACGCCCACGACAAGCGCGCCGCCAAGCGCAAACGAGACAGCGACCGCGAGATCCGTCACGAAATTTCCAAGTATTCTGACTGAAACGGGGGCCTAGAGCAGGATCCCCGCGATACAGGCTGTCATGAAGGCTGCCAGCGTACCGCCCAGCATCGCCCTCAATCCCAGGCGGGCAAGATCGCCCTGGCGCCTCGGGGCCAGGGGGCCTATTCCGCCTATCTGGATCCCGATGCTGGCGAAATTGGCGAAGCCGCAGAGAGCGTAGGTGGCAATGGCCCGGGAGCGATCGCTGATCACCAGGTCCTTCATCTCGATATATGCCACCGCCTCATTGGCAACCATCTTGATTCCAAGAAGGTGCCCGACCTTGTCACAATCTGCCGTATCCACCCCCATGAGCCAGGCGAAGGGCCAGAACAAATAACCGAAGATCTTTTCGAGACTCAAATGGCCATAATCGAAAAAGCCACCCACCCAGCCGAGAAGACCATTGACGACTGCTATGAGCGCGATAAAAACGATGAGCATTGCGCCGACATTGATCGCGAGCTTGACACCGGTCACCGTTCCCCTGGCCACCGCATCGATAATATTGACAGCTTCCTCCGGGGCATCTGAGAGCTCGGTCTCGCCGGGGGAAGATTCACCCTTCCCGGCTTCTTCAGGACTACCAACCCCTGACCAGCGTGTCGCTGGATCCTCCACCTCGGGTTGCAGAATCTTGGCGATCAGAAGGGCCGCAGGTGCCGAGATAATCGAAGCAACCAGCAGGTGCCTGGCATCGATCCCAAGCGAGACGTAGAAGGCGAGCACTCCCCCGGCAACGGTGGCGAAACCTCCTACCATCACTGCCATGAGTTCGGAATTGGTCATCTTCGCCACGTAGGGCTTGATCACCAGGGGCGCCTCGGTCTGCCCGACGAAGATATTGGCCGCCGCCGAGAGGCTCTCGGCCCCCGAGGTCTGCAGTGTTTTCTGCATCGCCCAGGCCATAGCTCGAATCACGACCTGGACCACCCCGAGGTAGTAGAGAATCGACATGAAGGCAGAAAAGAAAATGATCGTCGGCAGGATCTTGAGGGCAATGAGTCCCTTCTCTCCATGAACGAGCCCCCCAAAAAGGAAATTCGTGCCTTGATCAACACAGCCGAGCAGGCTCTTGAAGGTATCCCCGAGAAACTGGAAGAAATCTCTTCCCGGGTCTGTCCCCAGGATCAGGAAGGCAAAGAGAAACTGCAGCGCCAGCCCGCCTATGACAACCCGCAACGAAACCTTCTTCCGATTGGAGCTCATCAGCCAGGCAAGCCCCATCATCACGAACAGTCCAAGTATACTGATAAGCTTCTGTTCCATTATCCCTGGCTTCCCTGCGCTACCTGGTTGCCGGAGCGGGAGTCCGCCCCGGCGGCCGCCTCCAGCAGCAATTGCGAAAGATCTCCCAGCTCCGCGCAGCTCTTTGAATGACGCGGATGGATGAATACCCTGACCCGCTTGACGAAATCATCGAACTGCTCATGAGCCAGGGTGCGAACCACCGGCGAGACCTCCTCGAGCGGCCGGTAGGAATCCTTCTTCTGATCGAAGACATCGATCTTGAACTCGACCTCCTTCTCAACCGGGGGCGCATCGATCAACACCTCGTGGCCATGGATCTCTCCACCGGTGCGACTGCTGAGCACCCGTGCGAGCTCGTCGGAGCAGCCCACCAGCCAGTCGTAAGAGCGCCGCGCCACCTGCTCGTAGACCTCGGCGCTTTCGTAGTAGCTGAACTGGGCGAGCCGCTTGTAGAGAGTGCGGCGATGACCGAAGAGGCCATCAAGAAGTTCGCGGGCCGCCGGTTGCCGGGCGACGTTTCTCATCTGGGTAATCATCCCGTCCTGGGAGAGACGAAAAACCTCGTCCCTGGCGATATCCCTGTGAATCAGGTAGAAGGCCCGCTGCAGCATCGACGTGGCGGAGCGAACCCCGTGGTGCCAGTAGACCTCGCTGAACATCACGTAGCGCGCAAAGACCATCATCTCAGCGGCCGTCTTGCCCTTCTGCGTGATGGCCAGCCCATCGCCGGCCTCGTTCAGGCACAGGCTGCCGATCAGCCGGCCCTGGTCATAGTTGCGTCCATAGGGCACCCCGGCGTGAAAGCTGTCGCGCATGAGGTAGTCGAGCTTGTCGATATCGATCGGCCCCGAGAGCATGCTCGAGAGGATGCGCTCGGCCGGTGTGGCAACCGCTCCCGAGAGGAGGTCGAGAACGGCGCGGGGCTTGATGCCCCAGTCCTTCTCGATGCAATTGCCGAGCTCTCCCTCCAGCAGGAAGCCCGCTGCGAACTCCTCGTGCCGCGGTACTCCAGCAAGCCTGATATCCTCGATCGGGTGGCAGAAGGGCCAATGCCCTATATCGTGCAACAGTGCTGTAACGATAAAGAGCTCGGCCTGCTCCCGGCTGATGGACTCAGCGAAACGCTCATTGTGCGAGAGGTGCCTGAGAAAGAGCAATGCCAGCCGGTAGACCCCCAGCGAATGTTCGAAGCGACTGTGGGTGGCAGCCGGGTAGACCAGCGAGACGAGGCCCAGCTGTGGAATACCCGAGAGGCGGCGGAATTCAGGGCAATCGATGAGATCCTTTACGCGCTCGGTGAGAGGCACATCCAGCTCCGGAGAAAGACGCACCACTCCCCCGGATGAATCAAGCCCGGCAACCTCGGGTATTGATCGGATATCCTCCATCGACTGGCTCAACCTTTCAGCCCGATCTCGCGCAGGCGCTGCTGGAGATACTCACCGGCAGTTATGGGATCAAAACGCGGCGGCCTGTCCTCGCTCACAAACCTGTCCATGACTGTCAGATCACAGGCTGAAAAAGGGTGCACGAAGAAGGGAATGGAATAACGGGACTTGTTCACTGCCCGCTTTGGATTCGAGACCCGGTGGGTTGTTGCAGGAACGATTCCATTCGTCACCCTGGCGATCATGTCGCCGCTGTCGACCACGATCTGGCCGGATTCAGCCTCGACCGGAATCCATTCATTTTCGCGCGTCAGGATCTCGAGCCCACCCTGGGTCGCCTCGCACAGGAGCGTGATGAGGTTGATGTCCTCGTGGGGAGCTGACCGGAAAGCCCCCGGGTCTACCTCGCCCTGCAATGGCGGGTAATGGATAATTCGGAGCACGTGGTTGCCATCGACGATCATGTCGGAAAAGATCCCGGCCGGCAGCTCAAAGAATTCCGCGATGCTCTGCAGCAGCAGGCGGGAGCAATTTTCAAGGCGGCGGAAGATCTCCAGCGCATGCTGGTGGAAAGCGGGAATTTCCCCGGGCCAGACGTTATCCGGATATTCCGCCCTGTAAGGATGGTCCTCGGGGAGATCCTGCCCTACCTGCCAGAATTCTTTCAGATCCGGTTTGTCGGAATCCTTGGCGTGCTCGATGCCGAAGGGTGTGTAGCCGCGCGCGCCGGCCTCGGTCCCGGCGTATTGCTTCTTGGCTTCCTCCTCGAGAGCGAAAAAACTTTCGAAGGCGTCATACCCTGACCTGATCAAGCCCGGGTCCACATCGTGGCCCTCGAGCTTGATGAAACCGCAGTCGAGCAGACCATTGCCAATAGTCTGAACAAAATGATTCCGGCGCTCGGGATCACCGGAAATAAAATCTCCGAGATTGATGGTGGGAATACGGTCGTGGTCTGTCAATGGAACCCCCGCAAGAGCGAAAAAACTACGGGCCCATCAAGGTGCCCGGCAAATCAAATTATTACTGCGAATAGCTTGCAAGATATTGAAACAGGAATCTATCATCACTTGCTGGAGCGTGCCATGTTGTAACGTTCCCTTACGTGGACAGGTTCCTGACGAGGTTGAAAATTATGCTCGCGAGCACGTTGATTCGCTCGGTAAACATCCTGCTGCTGATCCTGCTCTGCCTCCCGCTGCAGGCCGGGCCGCAATGGGTCTTCAACGAGATCCTGGCCGACCCGGGCGCCGTCAACGATTCAAATAACAATGGCAGCTTCGACCCGGTAGAAGACGAGTTTCTCGAGCTCATCAACCTCTCTGGAGACGATGCCGACATCAGCGGCTGGACGATCTCCGACCTGGTCCGCGTGCGCCATGTCTTTCCCGGGGGAACCGTGGTTCCCGCCGACTGCGCCGTGGTGGTTTTCGGAAGTGGCCCACTCGGCCCCTCCGACAGCGGAGCCCTGCGCCTGACCTCCAGCTCCGGGATCCTGGCGCTCAACAACGGTGGCGACACCCTGACCCTCAGCACCGAGGCGGGAGCAGAGGTCGCCATCGCCGCCTATGGTTCCGAGGGCAACAACGACCAGTCCCTGGTGCTCGATCCGGACCTCGGGGAAACATGGGTCCAGCACTCTGAGGCCGGCACCTCCGGTGGAACGACCATGTCTCCCGGAACACTCTCCGATGGTACACGGTTCGCGGGCTGCCTGCAGGGTCCCCCGCCTCCCCCGGCTTCGGGGTGGGTCATCAATGAGTTCCATCCAGCCCCTCTCGATGGCGACGATGCGAACGGCGATGGATTGGTCGAAGAGAGCAACGATGAATTTGTAGAGCTCGTCAACCTGACCGGCAGTGAGCAGGACATCTCCAACTGGGCACTTGCAGATGAGACAACCGTGCGCCACCTGTTCCTTCCCGGGACCGTGGTTGCCGACAACTGCGCCGTGGTGGTTTTCGGAGGAGGAGGAATCAACCTCCCGGAGAGTGGAGCTCTTTCCCAGCCCGCCTCATCCGGCGCGCTGGACCTCGGTGACTCAGCGGACACCATCTCGTTCTCCAATGAAGACGGCCAGGTGCTTGCCCGGGCAACCTACACCGAGGCCTCCCCCGGAGAATCCTCCACCCGCTCGCCGGATACAGAGGGGGATTTCATCCCCCACTCAACAGCCGACGGCAGTGGCGGTATGGGGTTTTCCCCCGGCACGCTCCTTGATGGAACACGCTTCGGCGGCTGTCCACAGCAGGCGCCTGTCCCTGAAGGAGTAGAGATCTGGGTGGTACAGGGAGCCGGGATGTTCTCAGCCCTCGATGGCGAGGACGTGCTCCTGGCCGCCAACATCGTAACCGGGGTGATCCGCACAGGGTTCTTCCTCCAGACTCCCGAGGAACGCAGCGATGGCGACGAAGAAACCTCTGACGGGATCTTTGTCTATACCACCACTCCTCCCGAGGTCCAGGTCGGTGACCTCGTCGATGTGGTCGGCACGGTGCAGGAATTTTTCGAATGGACCGAAATCTCCACTCCACGTATCACGACCCTTGAGAGTGGTGTCGAGCTGCCCGAGCCCGTCATCTTTGACGAGACCCTTCCTTCACCCCTCAGGCCCCAGCCTGAAAACGAGCTGGAGCGCTATGAAAACATGCTGGTGGAATTCAGCGGCGGCCTGGTACTCAGCTCGCTCGACCGCTACGGCAACTGCTTTGCTACCGCCGGCAGCCAGAGAACGTTTCGAGAACCGGGCATCCTCCACCCCGGCGAACCCGGGCTGCCGGCCTGGGACGGGAATCCGGAAATCCTCGAGATAGATCCGGACGCACAGGGTCTGGCTGACATCGATCCTGCACCGGGAGCGGTTATCAAGCTCTGCCGGGGCCCAATGGCCTTTCGCTACGGGCACTACAGGATCAACCCGGATGTCCTCGAGGTTGATGACAATCCGGCTGCCACAGCGGTCCGGAACCGGGAGGCCGGAGAATTCACAATCGCCACATTGAACCTCAGGCTCTTTGTAGATTCAGTCGACGACCCGTCCCTCAACGAGACCGTCATCAGCCCGGAGGAAGAAGAAACCCGCCTTGCCAAGCACTCTCTCACCATCCGCGAAATACTGGGGAAGCCCGACATCATCTGCCTGCAGGAAGTGGAGAACCTCGAGATACTGCAGAGCCTTGCCGAGCGGCTCTGGCTCGATGACGACAGCGCGGTCTACATCCCCTACCTCACCGCGGGAAGTGACCTCGGCGGCCGCAACAACGGCCTGCTGGTGAGCGACCTGATCGAGGTGGAGAGTATCGAGCCAACAGGCGCTGAGGCGACCTTCCCACTCGGTGACCGCGACGTGCAGACCTTCACCCGGCCTCCGCAGCTCCTGACAGGCTATTACCTCGGCACAAAAGAGCCCTTCCCCTTGACTGTACTGAACCTTCACCTGCGCTCCCTGATCAATATCGATGACCCGGCGCAGGGAAACTTTGTTCGACAGAAGAGGCTTGCCCAGGCCCGTTTCATCGCAGAAACGGCCCAGGTTATCCAGCAGGAGACTCCCGGGGTGAACCTGGTAGTGGCCGGAGATTTCAACGCCTTCGAATTCACCGATGGGTATATCGACACCCTGGGGATCATCACCGGCCTCGAGGAGGAAGGCGGCGCCCTCCTGGCGGGCGAGACACTGGTCGACCCACCACTGTCCAACCAGGTTCTCTCCCTCGATCCCCTCGAGCGCTATTCAACCTCCTACCTCGGCAATGCTCATGCCCTCGATCATATCCTGACCTCGAGTGCCCTCGAGCCGCTGGTCACTGGAGTCCAGTACGGACGCTCGAATGCGGATGCGCCTGTGGGCAGAGACAACGACCCGACAACCCCGGTCGGGGCGTCGGACCATGATGGCCTCGTGGTATTTATCCAGGCGGGGAACGCTGCGGCCGGTTCAACCCGGTTCATTCGGGGTGATTTTGATACAGACGGGGCCCTCTCGATCACAGATGCCATTGCCCTCCTGAATTTCCTCTTCCTCGGTACGCCAGATTCAAGCTGTTCCCAGGCAGGCGATGCTAATAGCGATGGCAACGTGGACATTACCGATGGGATCAGCCTGCTCGGCTTCCTCTTCCTCGGCAGGGAGGCCCCACCGGCTCCCTTCCCGGACTGCGGGATCGACCCGGTGGTGAGTGACTGCCGGAGCTACCCGGCCTGCCAGTGAATCCCGGTCTATTTACTTGCACGAGCTTCGGTATGAGGGATAGAGTCTGAGACCCCCTTCAGGGGGCTGGAGGAAAAATGGCAAAGCTCTATTTTCGATACGGCACTGTCGGCAGCGCCAAGACATTGAACCTGCTGGCGGTTGCTCACAACTACGAGCGCCAGGGTAAGCCGGTGGTCGTCATGAAGCCCGCTGTGGACACCCGCTTTGGCACCTCGAAGGTTGCCTCGCGAGCAGGCCTCAACCGGGAGGCCGACCTTCTGCTCGAAGCTGACACCGAGGTACCCGCCAACCTGCTGGAGGCCTGCAATTGCATCCTGGTAGACGAGGCCCAGTTCCTCTCCGCTTTCGTGATCAACCAGCTGTGGGAAATTACAACCGGCAGGAACATCCCGGTGATCTGTTACGGCCTGCGCACTGACTTTCGCACGCACCTGTTCGAGGGAAGCCGCCGACTGCTCGAGCTGGCCGACAGTATCGAAGAGATCAAGACCACCTGCACCGACTGCAACCGGAAGGCTGTCTTCAATCTCAAATCAGTCGATGGGAAACCGACCCTCGATGGACCTTCGAGAACCCTGGGCTGCGAAGAGCTCTACCTGCCTGTCTGCCCCACCCACTACGCCGAGAAGCTCGGCCTCAGCGCCGGAGAGCTCAACGAACTCCTGGGCACTCCCGAGGAGACTGTCTGAGCCCCGGCCAGGCGAAAAATGATAGTAGCCTTGAAAGTGGCGTTCGTAGTTAACTATTGAGTCACGGAGGGCGGCAAGGCAGCCCCCGGCCGGCAAATACCTGAAACCTGTGTGCTCGGAGAGACAAGACAATGAAGTTTGGAATGAACCTGTTGCTGTGGAGCGGAGGCATCGAAGAAGAACACTACCCGGTGCTCGAGATGCTGAAAGAGGCCGGCTTTGACGGAGTCGAGATCCCTCTCTTCGCCTACGATGTCGACCAGTGCGCCGCCCTCGGCAAGAAGCTCGATGAGCTGGGACTCGAGAGAACTGCGGTTACCGTACGAAACGAGGAAGACAACCCGATCAGTCCGGATGCTGCAGTAAGAGCTGCAGGTGTCGACCTCAACAAGCAGGCACTTGACTGCTGCCAGGCTCTCGGCGCCGACTTCCTCTGCGGACCTTTTCACTCCGCGCTCGGCGTCTTCAGCGGCTCCGGCCCCACCGCCGACGAGCTGGCCTGGGGAGCCGACAGCATGCGTGCGGTTGCCGAGCATGCCGCCACCTGTGGGGTGACCCTGGCGGTTGAGTACCTCAACCGGTTCGAATGCTACTTCCTCAACACGGCGGAGAACACCGCCCGCTTCATCGAGACCGTCGACCATCCCAACTGCAAGATGATGTACGACACCTTCCACGCCAATATCGAGGAGAAGGGCGTCGCCGAGGCGATCCGCACCTGCAGCGAGCACACCGTCCACGTTCACATCTCAGAAAACGACCGCTCGACGCCCGGCAGCGGCAACGTCGACTGGAACACCACCTTCGACACCCTCAAGGAAACGGGTTACGAGGGCTGGATGATGGTCGAGGCCTTCGGACTCGCCCTGCCCGAGCTGGCGGCCGCCACCAAGATCTGGCGCCGCATGTACGAGAGCGAGGAGCAGCTGGCCCGAGACTCTCTCAGCTTCATGAAGTCCGAGTGGGCGAAGCGCGCCTGAGATGAATTACCCAGAAACGAAGCTGCCGCCCCTGAGAATGTTCGTGGGATTTCTTGCCGTCCTCTTGCTGTGCTCGACGGTCGGGGCCGCCGCAGACCGCCCGAATATCCTCATCATCCTCGCCGATGACCTCGGCTACGGAGACCTGTCGAGCTACGGAGGCAAGGACATCCGGACCCCGAATGTCGACGGGATTGGCGCGAGGGGAATGCGCTTCGAGAACTTCTACGCCAACTGCCCGGTCTGCTCTCCCACCCGGGCCTCCCTCCTGAGCGGACGGTACCCGGCGATGGCCGGGGTGCCCGGAGTCATCCGGACGCATGCGACAAACAACTGGGGCTACCTGCGCCAGGATGCCAGGCTCCTGCCGGGGCTGCTTAAAAAGGCCGGATATCACACCGCCATCGTCGGCAAGTGGCACCTCGGCCTCATGGAAGAAAACCATCCCCTCTCACGCGGCTTTGATTTCTTCCACGGCTTCCTCGGCGACATGATGGACGACTACTACAAGCATCGCCGACACAACATCAACTACATGCGCAAGGGCCGCGAGACCATCGATCCCGGGGGGCATGCCACCGATCTCTTCTCGGACTGGGCGGTCGATTACATTCTCTCCAGAAAGGAAAAGAAGGAACCCTTCTGCCTCTATCTCGCCTACAACGCCCCCCACACCCCGATCCAGCCTCCGAAAGAATGGGTCGAGAAGATCACCAAGAGACAACCCGGGATCAGTGGCAAGCGGGCAAAACTGGTCGCGCTTATCGAGCACATGGACCACGGCATCGGCAAGGTACTCGACGCCCTCGAAAAAACCGGCCAGGCAGAAAACACCCTGGTGATCTTCACCTCCGACAACGGGGGACAGGTCAATGTCGGCGCCAACAATGGCCCGCTCAAGGCCGGCAAAGGAACCGTCTACGAAGGCGGCATCAAGGTGCCGGCGCTGGCTTCCTGGCCTGGGCGAATCGCTCCCGGCAGCAACTGCAAGAGGGTCTCCCTGACCATGGACATCCTCCCCACTCTTCTCGAGGCCCTCTCGGTCACCTCCGATGAGCCCTTCGATGGAGTGAGCTTTCTCAGCGAGCTGAGGGGAAAAAAACGGGCTGAAGCCAAACGGGAAATTTACTTCATTCGCAGGGAGGGCGGCACAGCCTACGGCGGCAAGACGATCGAGGCCCTGCGCTGGGGAAACTGGAAGCTCCTGCAGAACAGCCCCTTCCAGCCCCTGGAGCTCTACAACCTCGAAGCCGACCCTCTCGAGGCCACCAACCTCGCCGGCAAAGAGCGCGGTGTTTTCAGGGATCTCTCAGCACGCCTTCGCCGGGAGCTGCAGCGCTATGGCACGGTTCCCTGGCAGAAACCCTGATCCTTCCCGCCCGGTTTGAAGGCCGACAGCCAGCAGCCTTCTGCTGTCTCAATCCCCTATTGGTGTCCCCAGACCACACATCACCAATTATGGCTTAAAAACGTCGTTTATAGGATGCTGACCTGTTAAATGGCCCAAAATAGGCCTCTAAAAGGCTAGAAGTATTGCTATCCGGAAGAAAAGATGCTTATTTTCTGTCTAAAACTATGCTTTTCAAGTAAGTGAGTCTTGAACAAGTCCAAAATAGACGATAAATTCGTATCTTTCGTAGTTTCCCCTGCAAAAAGACTGCAGCGGGCTCAGAAAGCACTAAAAGGCTCCTTGAAGCGGCTTTAATCCATGGAACCCCCCACCGGGGGTAGAAACAAGATGCCAACAGGCGCTGATATTATTATCGAATCCTTCCGCAGGGAAGAAGTGGAGTATGTCTTCGGACTCCCGGGCGGCGCAGTG
>CAJWZY010000022.1 GCA_913050545.1 uncultured bacterium
CTCTTTAGAGTCAAGCAGGGCCCAGAAGTCCAGAACGGATCGGTGGCGTTGAGCGATCAGGCAGTGGGTCTGGAGCCGGTGGAAGCCGGCCAGGACCGGCAGGACCGGAATGAAGCGCTGGTGAAGCCTCCGGCTCAGCCGTCAACCGCTTTTAATCCCAAGTACACCTTCGACTCATTCGTGGTCGGACCGTCTAACCAACTGGCCTACAGCGCCGCCAAAGCCGGACTGATTTCTTTCACCCAGACCCTGGCCATCGAGTATGGCCCTATGGGAATCCGTAGCAACGTGGTGTTGCCTGGCACGGTGGAAACACCCGTATGGAAACACCGGGTTGAGGCCCGCCCGGAGGGCGGAACCGACCTCATTCCCGGAACAAGTGTACAGACCTCTGATGGAGGTAAGTTTCTCGTGCGCGGCCTCCAGGCTGGGAAGTTCGACCTGATTGCCAAGTCGGCCGGGTTTGTCGACAGCCAGACACCTGCGGTAGAGGTTCGGGAAGGCCAGCGCAACACGGGGATTCGAATCGTCCTGGAGCAGGGTGGAAAACTGGCGGGGGTTGTCGTGAATGGAGAGGACCAGCCGATCCAGGGTGCCGAGGTGATCGTTCGTGATCTCGGGGCCGGTCTCAAGGAACACCGTGTGGTTACCAACAGCAGGGGGGCTTTCGAGTTCACCAGCATTATCGCTGAAGACTTTGTCGAGCTTGAGATCAACAACAAGGACTACGGGACCTATCTCGACGAGAGGGTCAAGGTCGGCACCTCGGGCCTGCGCGTGGAGCTGAAACCCCTCGCGGTCATCGTCGGGCGCGTCCTGGACCCGGCGGGCCAGCCGGCAAAGTCATTTTCCGTAAAGGCCCAGCCCAATAAGGGACAGGCAAGAAACGGAGTCCGGCTGCGAGCACGCAATTTCAATCCGGCCGATGGTCGTTTCGAATACAAGGGGGTAGATGATGGAATCTATTCTCTCTCGATTCGTTCTCTCAAATACGCAGCCGTGACCCTGACCGATCTTCGGGTTCAAGCAGGGGAGGTTGTCGACGTTGGTGATATCCAGTTGAGTGAAGGCGGCGCTGTAAACGGCATTGTGGTTGCAGCCCAGACGAATGAGCCAATCGCCGGAGCGAGGGTTCGTGTGGCGCAGGGCGCCCGGGCCTTTCAGCCGGGCAAGGCGACCTCTATCGTAACCACCAACGCGACCGGGGAGTTCTTCTTCACCGGCCTGAAGGACCAGGTTCTCGTGCTGGAGGTGAGCCATCCCGATTTCGGAAAAAGGCGCGTCAGCGGTGTTGATCCGCGAGTTGCCGGTAAGAGCCAGGGGCTGGTGATTGAGCTGGCCGCCGCGTCAAGCATTTCCGGGGTGGTGGTGGATTCACGCCGCCAGCCGATCAAGAAGATTGCCGTTTACCTCATCGGAGCTGACAAGTCGACCACCTCCAGTGGGGGGACCACCAAGACCGGTCCAGAGGGCGGCTTTGAATTCCTCGGGGTGACCCCGGGTGTTTATACGGTTAAGGCGCACAAGTTCGGCAAAGCCCAGCCTTACGATCCGGCCACCAACCCGAAGGGGAGCCCTTATGCGCGTCCGATCAGTGCGGAGGTGCAGGTAGAGGCCGTCAGCGGAGAGCATCACGAGGTGATTATTGAGCTGCGCTGAGCAGGACAGAAATCCAGTGAAACGGCGGTAATCCAGCGGGATTGCCGCCGTTTTTTTATTCTTTTTTCTATTCCAAGGCAGCCCTGGGATGGGCGATTTTTTATCGCTGATAAGGGATGGGATTAAATTATATAAGTCCTTTTTAAGTAAAGTCTTACTTCATTTTTTTGCGGAGGGGCATTTGGAGCACGGTAACTTTATTTCGGCTGCCCCAGGGGCGCTGAAGCCTGCTCAATCGCTAAAAAGCCTGATTTTATCAAAGGTTTTAGCGAGCCTTGCCGATAAGAAGAAAGAAGTAAGATTCATTCCTCTGATAACAATCCGGTGAAATTCAATCAGATCCAGAGGGATGTTCTCTGCCTGTTCGCAGGTTTTTTGTTTAGTTACATTGACTGATTAGGGAGGGGACAAATGGAAATTCATGGTCCCAGTGGTATATCCGGTCCTGAGAGACCCGAGCTGAAGCCTGCCGAAGCGCAGCGTCCAGACCAGGCCGCTTCGTCCGACAAGGTAGCTGACCAGGTACAGATTTCAGAGCAGGCTCAACTGCTTGAGAAACTTTCCCAGGTGCCGGCGGTTCGTATGGAGAAGGTGGAGGAGATCAAGCGCCTGATCGAGGCCGGAGAGTACGAGACCTCCGAGCGCATTGAAGGTGCAGCCAGAAAGCTTCTCGAGGAGCTCTGATCCTTCCGGTTGAATTATTGCATCCTGAATGCAATCGTTTGACCCTTCCGTCCCCATGCTACACAATAGCTATAGCTGATGGCTTTTCCCCCGGCCGAAACTTCCGATGCCGGGGTTGAGCCCTCTCCCGAGCCTCGGCCATTCGGCCACTGGCTGTTGAGTGTATAACGGTGATCCTGGAGCAGAGAGTTTCCCGGACGCCTTTTTTCACCTGCCGACTGTGATACCTAAACGCAGGTTGCTTTCTCGATGAGTCTGTCCTCTTCTTTCTCGAAACCAGGCCAGGGTTACTTTCTTGTCGCCGCCAGCGACGATATCGTATTTTCCCGGGTTGTCGGTCTCGGCACGATGAACAACAGCATCGCTTTCCAGCAGTTCATCATGAACCTGGAGCGCAAGGCTGAGCGTAAGTTCATCTTCGACCTCTCCCAGTGCGATGGCTTCGACAGTACCTTTATGGGGATCCTCCTTGGAATCTCACGCGAGGCAAAGCTCGTGGTGCTGGTAAATGCTCTCGAGGAACACAGCAGGATTCTCAGTGAGGTCGGCATCGACAGGATGGTCCACCTGTGTGATTCTCCTGTCGAGCTTCCGGCGATCGAGCTTCAGCGCCTGGAGTCGAGAGTGGTCAGTCACGATGAACGCCAGAGGGTCGTTCTGAATGCGCACGAAAACCTCGTTCGCCTTGACAGCCGGAACGAAGAGGAATTCGGCCAGTTCGTCAATCTCCTTCGCCGGGAGCTTGGCGAGGAAACCCCGCTCTAAGCCCGCTGTCTCTGACAGATTAGGGTTTTTTTCGGGCTGTTCCAGGGAGAGAAGAAGGTCCCAGCCGGGCGTTTTTATTCCGTGCTTTGTGGGCTTTACCTTGCGTGCTAACATGATGTTTGGATCGACTCTCAGAAGGAATGGAATTCAACCGCCCGTTCTGCAGGCTCTGGTAACCGGAGTCGGCTTGACCGGGCCCCTAGATTGGTTTGCCAGATGGTGGAAAAGAAAAAGTCTTTCGGATCGAAAAAAGGTGGGTTCAAGCCCCGGACAGGTGCCCGGGCCGGTGACAGGAAGCGGTCTGAAGGTCGCCAGGCCCCATCTAATTATCGCGCGCCTGCGCCTCGTAAGACGGGGGTGCCGACAGCAGCGGTTGCGGCAATTGTGGTCCCCTGCGTGCTGATTATCGTGTTGCTCTTTTTCGGGTCGGGACTCTTCAAGAGTGATCCCAAGGTTGTTGTGAACGATCCGAACACCAGGATCGATGTACTCGAGGGCAAGGTGAAATCGTTCCAGGACGAGTGGAGGCGAGTTCGCAAGTTGCTTATTGCTGACAGCTCAAATGGTGAAGCAAGCGCGGAAAGGCTGTCGAATCGAATGCAGGACTGGCTGGTAGAATGGAATGAAGAAATGAAGCCTTACCAGGACGCGGACGGGTACCTCAAGGAGGGTTTCAAGGGGTATTCGAGGACCCGCAGTGAAGTCAGCAAGATTCTATACGACCTTAACAAATCCAAGGGTTTCTGAAGGAAGTTCTCCGCATGAAAATTACAGGCCATCAACGATTGCGTGGTGAATTCGACCCGGTCGACCTCGTAGCGGGGATCATCATAGCTGTTGCTATTCCTCTCCTGGCTGCATTCATGTTTGCCAGCTTCGGTGGCTCCACAGATGCTCCGAGCGTACGCCAGCAGGAAGAGGATAGTAAGAATGTCCGTGCCCGGCCGGATGGTGAGTACATCCAGCTCAAGCTGGATTACGTGGGAAAGATCTACAAGGAGACTGGCAAGGAGTTCATGCGGCGCTCCCGGGTCTCGGGCGGTGTCCAGCGGATGAATGAAAGAGAATGGGGCGCGAAATGTTTCAGGGCGCTCATTTCTGAATTGAGCAGCCTGGAGAGCGAACTCAAGCTGGATGATGAACTAAAGAGTCGCTATGGGGGCCGCCTCCAGGAGATCGCCAACCTGAAGGACCAGATCCAGGGCGATCTGCTGGCCATCTCCCAGTGATGAACAGGGGCGGGACACCGCCCCGTCCGTTCTCCTGTTTCCTCCCGGGATCAGGGGGTGGGGCCCAGTGCTCAGGAATCAGTGCTCAGGAATCGGCGCTCTTGAAGGACTCTTCAGTCGTATCGAAGAGCCGGCCGTTCCTGTAGGCAATCAGCAGGGCGTTGACTGTCTCAGCGTCAAACTGCTTCTCGGCCATGTCCCGCAGCTGAACGAGGGATGCTTTTACCGGCAGGGGCTCCTCTCCGAGTTCCTGGCCATAGAGCTGGTTGTCCAGCTCCTTGGCAATACCCAGGACCCTCGCCAGGGGGGTGATGGATTCTCCCTCGAGCCCTTCGGGTGATCCGCTGCCGTTCCACCTTTCATTCTGCTGTTCGATGGCCGGCAGGATGTCCTCAAGGCGGGGGATACCGCTGAGAATCTCCCGTGCGTAGTGGTTGCGCTTGGGGTCGTTGAGGACCTGGTTTTCGAGTTCCTGGTCTGACATGGGGATGGAGCCGATCTCATGGAGCATGGCGGCCAGCCAGGCGTTGCGGGCCTGCGCGGCATCCCAGCCCAGCTCCCGGGCAATCGCCAGGGAGTAGGAGGCGATGCGTTCACAGGCACCTCTTGGGGAGGGGGTCCGCATCTCCGCTGCGGCCACCAGGGTTTTGACCGAGCTGCGGAAGAAGCGATCCTGTTGATCCATCTGTTTGAGCAGTTCGAGGGTGGAGCCAAGCTGGATCCCCACCGCAGAGGCGAGCTCGAGATCTTCGGACTGGAAGGCTTCCGGCTTAGCGGAATAGATATAGAGAACCCCCAGGTTCTTCCCCAGGACGGTTATCGGCGCGCAGATGACCGAGCGGATCTGGTTCAGCACGACACTGGCCATGGCATTGAAATTAAGATCCAGGGAGGCATCGGAGGTGAGAATGGAATGCTTCTGCTCAAGGCATTGCGAGACGATACCGCGGGAAACCCCGGCCGCCTGGTCCGGATCTTCCACCTTGTCGAAACGACCGAGGATGTCGAGCTGGTCGAGGCTGTCTGCCTCTTCGGTATCCGAGCGCGGATGGATTCCGAGGATGTAGATATGGTCAGCTCCGAGGCTGCCGCCGAGCACCTCGCTCACCTTGTTAAACATGGCGGAGAGGTTGCTTTCTTCTGCAATCACGTGCGAAAGCTGCAGCAGCACGTTCAGGTAACGTTCCGTGCGGGTCTCTTCGGATTTTTTCTCGGGCTGGGTGGTGTAGTACTCCGGCAGCTTCAGCGAGATTGTTGAGGTGGGATCAAAAGTGGCCTCCCCCTCTTCTACAGGCGCCCTGGAAATGATCCGGCTGGAATCACGCATCTGGGATCTGTAGTCTTCGAAGACCAGGGTCGTATTGCCGATCTGGATCCGGTCGCCGATGCGCAGGAGCTCCTCGTCGACCTCTTTTTCGTTCACAAAGGTATGGTTGCGGCTCTCGAGGTCGCGGATGAAGAACATCTCGCCGATACGGAAGATCTCCGAATGCTTCCTGGAGATTCCCTGGTCGGCGACCTGGATCTCGCAGTTGTCTTCACGCCCGATGACCATGTTGTCACCGCTGATTTCGTAAGTTTTGCCCTTTTCGGAGCCGGACTTGACTCGAAGGATTGTCATGACACTACCTGGATATCGGGGGAGGTGGCTGCCTGCCCGCAGGAGAGGAGAGGCCACCTCGAACGCCCTGTTTAAATGATCTGGAAGCGATGAGTATACCCCAAGTGACCATGGGTGCAAAAGATCCCAACCCGGTGCCGGAGCAATAAATGCTTCCTTATCGGCCGATAGGAGGGGACCTACTCGTCCTCGAAGCGGCCATCGCGCATGGTGAGGATTCTGCTGGCGAGGCTGGCGAGTCCCTGGTCGTGGGTCACGAGGATGAAGCCGGTGCCGAGCTCCCGGTTGAGCTCGAGGATCAGGTCGTGGATGAGGTCGCCGGTGGAGGTGTCGAGGTTGCCGGTGGGCTCGTCACAGAAAACGAGCTCCGGGTCGTTCATCAGCGCCCTGGCGATGGCGACCCTCTGGCGCTCACCACCGGAGAGGCGGGAGGGGGGGAATTCAGCGCGGTCGATGACGCCAACGCGAGAGAGCAGCTCGCGCGCTCTCTCCTTCAGCTCCTGGCGCTTGCGGCGGTACTCTCTGTAGCTCAATGAGATCATCGCCGGCAGGAGTACGTTCTCCAGTACGTCGAGGTCGGGAAGAAGGTGGTAGAACTGGAAGACGAAGCCGAAATGGCGGTTCCGTATATTGCATTTCTGAGAGAGCTTCAGCTCTGCGAGGTCGCGCCCCTGCAGGGCCTTGTCACGGCCGTTGTAGACCAGCTGGCCGCTGCTGGGGCGGTCAAGAAGCCCCATGATGTTCAGCAGGGTCGTCTTGCCGACTCCCGACATGCCGATGATCGACAGGATCTCCCCACGTTTGACCTCGAGGTTACAGCCTCTAAGGACAGGGACCGTTACTCCCTGCATGCGGTATTCCTTGTGAAGATCACGCACCGAGTAGAGGGCGCAAGAGTCTGCCGCCTGCTTGCCGGACTCGGTTTGCCGGGCTTCTTTCGGGCTGGATGCTGCTGACATGCTCAGATAGCAACCTCAGGGCCTGCGCTTGTCAAGCCTGCAGCATGCCCAGGCTGGTAATCTCGGGAGCTACTCATATTGCAATGAACCTATCGGGTCCCGCCTCGGGGCCCAGGTGGCCGGGATGAAGCTTGCCAGCAGGCCGACCAGCACTGGTGGCAGGGTACACCAGAGGATGTCGATCGGGTAGAAATGGACGGGTATGCGGTCCATCTTGTAGATCTCGGCGGGAAACAGCTGCACCCCGGTAAGAGTGTAGATCTGGTCGTGGATCCAGTTGATGTTTGAGCTGAAGACATATCCCAGTGCGAGGCCGCAGATGGTACCGAGCATCGAGATCAGCAGGCCATTGAACATGAAGATCGAGGTTACCCCCCGGGAGGTTGCGCCGAGGGACATCAGGACCCCGATATCCCTCGTCTTTTCGATGACGGTGAGGATGAGCATCAGCAGGATCATCGAGCCGGTGAAGACGATCAGGATCAGCACGATGAAATAGACCAGCAACTTCTCGATGCTGACCGCCTTGAGCAGGTTGGCCCGGATGCTCCGCCAGGTTTCCACCAGCAGGGGGAATCTGGAATCGGCGATGGCGACCTGGACCTCGTCCCTGGCCTTCTCCAGCTCCGCAGGGTTGGTGACGTCGACCTGTTCCTCGTCCAGCGCAATACGAATCCCCTGGTAGCGGTAAGGGCTCTGAGATCTTCCAAGATCCCTGTTGAGCAGGTTTCGTACCTTCTGCACATCGGCAAAGAGGGTACCTGAATCGAGCTGGAAGTCGCCGGTATTGATCGCCCCGGTAACGAGGAATCGCTCCGAGATCTCCCGGCCGCTGTCGGGACTGAGGGTGATGACAGTGAGGACCTGGCCGAGCATGACCCGGCGCTTCAGAATCGACTGCACCCCGACGATGAGGCCTGCGGGAGGGATGGGGAATTCAGCTGCCAGCAGCGGGTTGTGTTCCTGCAGAACCTTTCTGCGCCACTGCAGGTCGAAAAAGTTCTGCAGCTCTGCGGCCGAGAGAGGGACGCGGTCTTCTCTCGAGAGGATGGAGTGAAGATCGCTCATCGCCTGGGGCATGTTGAGCTCTTCCCTCTCGACATCGTCATCTTCTGAAGACGATGGGGGGGGGAGGTGTTTATCAAGCAGGATTCCGAGCTCTTCGGGGCGCAGCATGTAGCTGGCAAAATCGCTGACCCCGGCCTGGCGGACGGGGTCGACCCCGGCGAGCATCGCCGGCTTGATCGAGACCCCGCTGCGGTAGACTGCCAGGCGCTCAATGTAGGGAGCTGTTTCCCTGACCGTCGGCACCTTCCTGATGGATTTTTCGAGGCCTGTGAAATCTTTAATGCCCAGGGGCCCGCTTCCGAGAATCCTCAGGTGGGCCTCCTGGCCGCGGATATTCTTCTGCAGCTGTGACATGTAGCCACCCATGACACTCTGTACGATCAGCAGCATCGCCACCCCGAACATGGTCGCCAGGAAGGCGGCGAGGGTCAGGAAGCGTGACCGGAAAAAGCGCAGGCTCAGGAAGTAATTGTACATTTCTCACACTTCTGGGGTTTGACGGGCGGCTCCCGTTCTTCTTTTTCTCCGCTCAGGCCAGCCTCATTGTCCCTGGTTCTTTTTTCGGGGACGGGATCGTAGCCTCCCTTGAAGAACGGGTTGCAACGCATCAATCTTTTGAAGCCCAGCCACCCACCCCTGAAGAAGCCGTATTCTCCCAGGGCCTCACTACAGTAATCCGAGCAGGTCGGCCGGAACCTGCAGGCCGGGGGCAGCAGCGGAGAGAGGAATTTCTTGTAGAGGAAGATCATGCCCCGCGCCAGCCTGCTGGGAATCGCTGCGATCCAGGCAGCCGCCGCCAGGATGCGGCTCTTTCGGCTGTTGACGTTCTTGGGGTTTTCGATATCGGGATCTTCCTATCCAGGCGGATTCTTTTTGCGAGTGGTGGGGGAGCTCGGCCTGGCGGTATGACGCGGCGCAGCGGGGAGCTTGCCCGCTGACAGGTCCCCGGCAAATTCCTTCAGGGTGGCGGTGTATTCATCGAGCTCACAGGGCCCTCCTCCAGGCAGCAGGACGAGGTCGTAGCTGGCCGGCAGGTCATGCTTGGCATGGCGAAAGGCCTCTCGAATCAGCCGCTTGATCCTGTTTCGAACTACAGCGTTGCCCTGGCGCCGGCTGACAACCAGCCCGAGACGGGAAAATTCACGCCCGTTTTCCAGGTAGTTGATTCGCAGGCAGGTGGTGCGATGACGCTTTCCGTATCGCTTGACCGTTTCGAATTCACGCGATGTCTGCATTCGCTCGATGGGCCTCAGGCGGTTTGAGGGAGCTCGATTTCCTCCGGCCGGAGCGTTTTTCGTTTCCATCATCATCGAATCGGTTCACCAGGGGCAATTGCCGGCATCGCGGCACCGGGCAGTGATCAGTAGTGTATCAGTGAATGGACGTTATATCCTTCGAGGACTTCCCGTCCCGGCAGAAAGGTGAGCTCTACGAGGAAAACGCAGGCGGCTACGCTCGCTCCGGACTTTTCGATGAGCTCTACGCAGGCCCTGGTTGTCCCGCCTGTTGCAAGGAGGTCGTCTACAAGGAGTACACGCTGGCCGGTCTCGACTGCATCGATGTGCATCTCAACCCGGTCACTGCCGTATTCGAGGGCATATTCGATCGCGGAGGTTTCATAGGGCAGCTTGCCGGGCTTGCGAATCGGTATGAAGCCCAGGTTGAGATGCCCTGCGAGGGCGGCGCCGAAAATGAAACCCCGGGCTTCCGGGCAGGCCAGCACATCCGCCTCAATTTCAGCATCCTGGCAGAGCTTGGCAATTGCAGCTACGGACCTCGAGAAGGCCCCTGCATCTCTGAGCAGGGGGGTGATGTCTTTGAAGCCGATACCCGGTTTCGGGAAGTCCGGTACTTCGCGGATGAAGTCTTTGAGATCGTCGCTCATGGGTGGACCTGGGAAAAAACAACAGGGGTGGAAGACACCCTCTTATTATTCCTCCAGGTTCCGCCGTGTAAAGGGTGGAGCTATCCAGGAAATCTCTGAGCCTGCCAGGATGTGGCTCAGGGTTCCTGGATAGTCTCCGGTTCGTACGCCAGTATGCAGTAGAGCTTCTTGAGGGCTTCATTCTCGATCTGACGTACCCTCTCGCGAGAGAGGTTGACCCGTTCCCCTATTTCCTTAAGGGTCATCGGGTCCCCGTCCACCAATCCGTAACGCATTCGCAGGATCTCAGCTTCCCTGTCTTCGAGCATGGAGAGCAGGCGCTCGATCATGTCGATCTCGATGGAATCGAAGAGAATCTGGTCAGGCTGCTTAACGTTTTTATCTTCCAGCATTTCGCTGAGCGCCCACATATTTTCCAGGCTGACCGTCTGGTTCGATCCACCGGTGGTGCGCAGCGCTGTTCTGAGTATTCCGAGATTTTTCGGGTCGAGATCCAGTTCCTTGGCGACCTCGTTGAAAAACGGTTTCCGGCCCAGCTTGGCGGTGAGAGTGGAGCTGGCGTTTTTCCATTTGTTGATCAGCTCAACCATGTAGGAAGGAATCCTGACCGTTTTGACCGTATCGACGAGGGCTCTCTTGATGGCCTGTTTGATCCACCAGGTTGCATAGGTGCTGAACCGGCAACCTGCGGCTGGATCGAAACGCTCTACGGCCTTGATGAGGCCGATGTTGCCTTCCTCGATGAGATCCTGGAGGGCGAGGCCGCGGTCGACGTAATATTTCGCTATGCTGACGACCAGGCGGAGGTTGGCCTTGGTCATGTGTTCCCGGGCCTCAGGATCGCCAACCCTGATCCTGTGGGCCAGCTCGATTTCCTGTTCCGGGGTCAGAAGATCAATCTCGTTGATCTCTTTGAAGTATGCCTCGAGTCCTACTTCTCTCACTGTTCTGAATCTCTATCTGTAGTGCTCAACTGTCGTTGAGGAAAAATTGGAACGAAATCAGCGGTACAGTCCGGCTGCGCTTGATTTCATCAGACCCATTTGATTTGCGGGCGGTTCTCCTGACCGGGCTGGTTTGCCCTTGCAGGAGTCTTGCCCACAGGATAGGTATCGGCGCTTGGCAGTCGCGGCCTTGCGTTCCTTTACCAGGTTGCCCCAATTTGTCAGTCGGGGCTCATCTCCGGCCGGATAATATCCGGGGAAGAACGGAAAAACGTTCGGGATGTCGTTTTGGCGCGGTTTTCCGGCAGCGACAATAATTGCCGCTTCGGATCAATCGCAGCGTTTCCGGAACCGACGGCAGATCTTCTGCCCCGGTTGTTGAAAACAGCGGCCGGAAAAACCGGCTACTGCTTTGCGGGGGCGTCTTTCTGCGGCGATTTTTCCTTCTTCCACCAGGCGCGGGCAGCCTCGACTGCTTTGCGGCGGCGCTGTGCGAGGGAGGGCTGGGCAGAGCGCCCCGTGCCCTGGGAACCTGCCGAGAACCCCGAAGAGCTGCTGGAGTAATAGCCGAAATCCTCTCCGGCAGCCTCCTTGATGACGCGGAAGGAGGTGGCCTGGTAGCGGGACTGGTCGACCAGCTCCATAACCAGGTCGAGAATCTTCCTGCTGCGTGGATCTTCCAGGCCGCGTTTGGCGATGTATTTCTGGAAGCTGGCAAGAACACTGTAGGAGCTGCGCATAAAGGAGGATTTTTCACTGATGGCAAACTTCAGCAGGAAATCCGCTGCGCTCTCCTGGCCCCTCGAGCAAAGGGCTCTTGCCGCCTGGATGCGAACAGTTTCGGTCTTGTCCTTCATCAGCTCCTGCAGGTATTCGTTACCGGCAGGGTCATCGAGGTCGCTGAGTAATTCAGCGAGGTCGACTGCGGGTTTCTCTTCGAACCATTTCTTGAGGACGGAGATTCCGCCTTGAAGGCCCAGCTTGCGCTGGATCCTCAGGAAGGCGGATCTGAAGCGCACAGAAGGATTCCCCTCTGTTTTGAGGAAGTGCTCCTGGAGGAACTCCTGCCAGAGATCTTCGACCGGGGCCGTGGTTTCCCCGGCGACCTCTTCCGTTGCCGGTTGCAGGATGAGTACCAGTCGCTGATCAAGGGTCAGATTCGGTTTGCTCAGGTAGCGGGCCCTGGCCTCGTTGCGGGAGATTTCATACCACTTGACTCCCGATTCGCTGCGAATCGAGCTGACAAATGTCGGCACTCCCTCAGAAACGGTCGTAAAGGTATCGAGCCGGTAACTCGCAGGCACGGAGCTGGAGCCGGCGGGGCGTGCGGAGGTGGTCGAGGTGTTCAGGCGCAGCTCTTTTCTCTCTCCCCAGCGGTTTTCATAACCGAGGGGGAGGTTGACCTCGACGAGGTGCCTGTGGCCGTCGAGCAGTTTGAAAGTGGGCTTGGAGTCCGGCCCGGAGGTGATTTGAAGAAGGAAATCATAGCAGGTGAGCTTTTTGCCTCCGGATTCAGCCTGCTTTGCGAGAAGGACTTTTTCACGCTCTGAGACGAGCTTTCCATCTTCGAGCCACTTGCGCAGGAGCTCTATTTGCGCCTTGTTTCCGGCTCTTGAGGACTGTTTGAGGGGAAGACCGCTCCACCTGCGAAGCTCCGGCAGGAGCAGGTTGGAAATGGAGGAGAAGGAGGCCTGGGCCTTGTCAGTGGTCTTTTTGCCTTCGTAGATCTCCAGCAGAGTCCCCACGAGCTTCGCTAGCTGTCCGGCAGAGAGTACCAGGGTGGAAGAGAGCTCCCTGGTTGCTCGGATGGCGGCATAGCGAAGGTTCTCCTCGCCCCGGGTGGCGCATCTCTTGAGATTATTCAACACCAGGTCGAAAAATGGCCCGGGGAGCGCTTTTCTTGCATAGATGCCTTTGATGCGCCGGATCACCTCGTTGAGGCCTTCGGAAGACTCTATTCTCGGGAGGATCTTCTCGATGAAGGGGAGCTCGACGGAAAGCCTGTCGGAATCGCGGGAGGAGGCGGTCTCGATGCGGTAGATCTTTTTCCAGAGGGGGAAAACCGTGTCGAGCTGGATGCTGGTGGGGCCCTGCTGGCCGAGCGCCAGGCCCTCAAGCACCTCCCTGCAATCGGCGGCCAGTTTCCTGTCTTTCTCGTTTTCCGGGTCGAGAAGCTCGATCGCCTTGAGGAAGAAGAACTCGGTTTCGTAGGGGTAGAAGTTCCAGGGTGCCTGGTGGATGGTGTCGGCACGCAGCGCGAGCTGCAGAAATCGTTCCCGCAGGCCGGGTTGCCCGGCAATTTCACTGACCTGGTCGCTGAGGGTGGCGATGACGCGAAAAAGAACCGAGAGGTCACGCTCGCTGAGCTTCTGCATCAGGTAGTCGACTCCCGCGAGGTTGCCCGATTCACAGAGCTCGATTGCGGCCTCCAGCTTGAAGTCGGAGTTCGCTGACTTGTTCTTGTCTCCCGGCGCCGGCTGTCCGGGAGGTGTTGAGGTATCGAGGATCTTTACCAGGTGTCCGGCGGCTGCTGGGTCTCCAATGGCAGAAAGCCCCAGGGCTCCGAGTGCGGCGGTGGCCGGTTTTTCCAGGCAGGCAAGGAATAGAGGCCGGGCCTGTGGGGGGGCGAGCTGCACAAGGATCTTCAGGGCTTCTATGCGTTCGGCCGTATCCGTGCTCCTGGCCTGTTTGAGAAGAAACCCGTTTACAAATTCCAGGGAGAAGGGGGACTGCTGGTCCCTGGGGGGTTCCGAGAGTCGATGATAGTCCTGGTAGAGGATCTTGATGAGGGGGTGGCGGGTTCGGCCTGTGACGACCTCGCGGCGTTCGTACCGCACCTCCTCGGCAAGCTTGAGGATGCTGATCGAGGGCGAGGTGGCCAGCGGGGTATCGAGGGTGAGCCCCGTAGTGCTTCTCAAGGAGCCCTCGCGGACCTGGACCTGGAACCTGTCCGGCTCGTTGCTGTTCCAGGAAACCAGGTAGCTCGATGCATTGCGCTCGGCGGTTTTTTCGCCCCGCAGCTGGACCGGCTGTCGGTTTCTGCCCTTTCCCTTCATCTGGGCGAGGATCGCAGGTTTTTCCCCGAGCCGGATCTCCAGCAGGTGGAAATCGGAGACCAGGGGGTCGAGCTTTTCGCGCAGGCTGCGGGCTCGCCTTGCGACCTCGAGGTCTGCGGATAACGCTGCTTTTTTGAGCAGTGGGAGGGCTGCCTGTCCGGCCTCGACAATCTCCTTCTGGGCTTTCTCTCTGCGTTTCCAGCTTTTGTGGCCCAGGTCTTCCACCAGCTTCCTGAGGGCGGCTTCCTGTTGTCGATGCGGGGATTTTCCCTCACCAGGCTGGGTTTGCGCCACGATTGGCAGATACGAACCCAGCCCCAGCAGGGCTGCAGCGAATAAAAGTGAGAGAGTTCCGGCTGGCGGCATATTTATCGGGCTTCGTGAGGGACGGTCAGGAAACGTCCCTATTGTATCCTGAAAACCTATCTGAGGGTAAGTGGAGGCGGTTGGGTTGAAAAGCCTACAGAAAGCCGGTTTTAAAACCGATTGTAGTTCTTGAGGGTCTTGAAAAATTGAGCGGCGAGGGGGCTAGGAGACAGGATTGTGCAGAACGAGAAACCTCGTGCCAGCAGCTGCGATGGGGTAGCGGCGCGAAAGAGTCCCGATGATTGGCTGGGGGCTCTCGCCCGACGCTATCGTGATGAAGGGCACAA
>CAJWZY010000023.1 GCA_913050545.1 uncultured bacterium
TGTCGAACTGGAGCGCTTCGGGACTGTCAGGGTGTTTCTCCTCATTGGGGACGAAGTGGACATCGTAAGCATGGAATGTGAGATCTGTAGCGTCTCCTTTGCCCGCTTCGATATTCTTCTGGCGTAGACTGCCAGCGGCCAGATTTCGGGGGTTGGGGGCGATATTCGCATACTTCTCACGGAACACATCCAGATGCATGACAACCTCACCGCGAATGTGGCAATCCCCCTCCCACGACAGGCGATCCGGAATGTTGGGGATGCGTAGCGCATTTGCTGTGACATCCTCCCCGCGTTCACCACTTCCTCGATAACCGCCCGCTTGCCACCCCGCTCGACCACCTCGGCAAGGAAACGATGGAGATCGAGGCAACCCGCCGTGGTGTTCTTCGCTTCGTAGGAATCATCCCCGATCCGATTTTCAACCGTGCTGCAGAAACCGGTAAGGTCACCTGTTGCCGAGAACAGCTGATCCAGCAGCCAGACCGTGGTCGTCTTGCCCTTGGTTCCTGTCACGCCGACAATTTCCAGCTCCCTCGAAGGTTCGCCGTAAAAACGGTCGGCGATTTTTCCCATGGCGGATCGGACATCATCGACCGCGAGGACCGGCACACCCAGGGCTTTCCCATTACCTTCCCCGGGGGCGACCACGACCGCGGCCCCTTTCTCCACCGCCTCGGCGGCGTAGAGAAGCCCATCGGTGGTCTCGCCCGGTACGGCTATGAAAAGACAACCCGGCACCGCCTCCCGTGAATCGCAGACGACCTCGCTGATCTCCAGGTTCCCGTATTCCGCAGGAATCGCGATCACATCTTTACAGAGTTCTCCAAGAAGCATCTCTCTTCCTTCTTTCCTACCGGCTCCATCGCTGAAGACCGCCGGCTACCATCCCTTAAACTTCAATCGCTCAAATTCGGGTTCCGCAGGCACACTGAAATAACGACGCAATATTCTCGCCACGATCGGACCCGCCACACTTCCACCGTAGTACCTGCCTGCCCTTGGCTTCTCGATCATGACAAGCACGACGATCTCGGGATCATTCGCCGGGGCGAAGGCCTCGAACGAGGCAAGGTAGTCCTTCTTGGTGTAGAGCGGATCCATGTCAGCGGTACCCGTCTTGCCACCGAACTCGAAACCCTTCATCTTCAGGTACCGGCCAGTGCCCTCGTTGACGGTCCGCAACAGGATCTGGCGCATCATCGCCGAGGTCTCCGGCTTGACCGAATTTTGAATCAGCCGGGGCGGCTTCCTGATGACCTCATCTCCCCTGGTATACCTGTCGATAAGACGGGGGCGCCATAGATTACCTCCATTAACCAGGGAGGCAAAAGCGGTGGCCAGCTGGATCGGGCTGATCTGCACCTCGTAGCCCATCGACACGGAGGTGGTCGAATAGATATCGTTCCATTCCTCCGGGGAAGTGTGCTTGCCCGGCCCCTCGCCAGGCAGGCAGATGCCGGTCTTCCGGCAGAACCCGAAGCGCTTCAGCGAGTGAATGAGCCGGTCCCTGCCAAGCTTCATGCCGAGGATTCCCATACCGATATTTGATGAATAGACCACCGCCTCCTCGACAGTGATCCGGCCGTGGTTGCTGACATCCTCAAGCCGGCGGCCACCGATCCGGTGGAAGCGGCCTCCATCCCAGATCTTCTCCGCCCTGCTGACCACGCCGGTTTCAAGCGCCGAGGCTGCGATGAAGGGCTTGATGACACTGCCGATCTCGTAGACGTTTTCAATGACCCGGTTTTTCCTCAATCCCTCGAGAACCGCCTGAGGGTAAAGATGGAATGAATTGGGATTGAAAACCGGCCAGGAACCCATGGCGAGGATCGAGCCGCTTCTGCAGTCCATGATGATTCCCAGGCCCCCCTCCGCCTTGTGCTTGCTGATACCGAGGCGCAACTCCTCCTCGAGGATCGCCTGGGTTTTACTCTCGATCGTCAGGTAGACGTCGTAACCATTGATTGGCGCGACCTCGACGGTCTCGGGTGAAAAGAAGCGGAATTGCTCCCTGGCATCGGTGATCACCCGCCGCTTTCCTGCCCGTGGGGCGAGCCAGCGCGACAGCGAATACTCAAGTCCTTCGAGCCCGGTCCCATCATGGGCGGTCACGCCGACAACGTGACAGAGGAAATCCTCCTTGGGGTAAACTCGCTGCGTCAGCCTGTCTATCACGAGCGCTTTTCTGAGCACCGTGGGCTCAAGGGTTTTTCCAAGGCTGCTCCTGACCTTGTCGCGCATATCGGTATCCACGATGCGCCCGAAGTTGAAGTAGGTCTTGCGGCCCGCTTTTTTCCTGACCGCAGCGCCGAGGCGTTCACGCCGTCTGCTGGTGGAATACCCGAGCGTTTCACAGCCCGTGTTCACCACCGCCTGGACCTTCTCCCCATCGAGAGGACGCAGATCGAGGCCGATGTTGTAGGCCGCCTCTGAGCGGGCGAGGATCACGCCATCTTTCGTTCTCAGGTCACCGGGATAGGCCGGGATCTGGTCTGTACGCCCAGTGCCGCTCCTTGCGCGCGAGAGATGGCCCTCGTGCGCGAGCACCTGGATAAAGAAAAGACGCACCCCGAGCAGGAGAAAAACGAGGGTCACCGAGATGGTGAAAAACCACAATGCCCCGGACCTTGTCGGTACCCGGGTCATGGCTTCCTTCGAGCTGGCCTCAGCAGGCTTGCTCTTCATCAATAGGCTCTCCTGTTCAACTGAACTTACCCTCTACCGGTGGTCTCCAAAGCAGGAGCAACCTGGCCGGCATCCGGATATCCCTGGGGCGTACGAAAATCTACCGGCAGCTCCTGCTCGAGCCTGTCCGGGGCGATCTGGGTGTTGTATTCCATCTGCAGCTTTCGAAGCGATTCCACCTTCAGCTCCTGGTCTCGCAAAAGCTGCCGAACCCGCACACCTGTGCGAATGTTCTGAACCTCCATCTGCACGGACACGAGGCCGACCAGCAGGAGACAAACCGAGAGAATCGCGGCGCCTGTCGATAACGGCATTGAAACGGGTCTCCTCTTCTATCTCCGGGTTGTCATTGCAGAATCATCATCCGCCAGGGCGGACAGCCGCCCGCAGGCGGGCACTTCTCGAACGCGGGTTCGAGCTTACCTCTGTCTCGCTGGGACGCAGCAGGCCGGCCGGATGCGCAAGGAAGAGTCCTTCCTTCACCCGCTGCCTGAAGGCCTCCTTCACCAGCCGATCCTCCAGGGAGTGATAGCTCAGCACCACCACCCTGCCACCGGGTTTCATGTACCTGTCGAGCCGCTCCAGGGTCTCGCGCAGACAATCGAGCTCCCTGTTGATAACGATACGAATCGCCTGGAACGTCCTTGTGGCGGGATGAATCTTCTTTCCCCGGCGCGGAACCAGCTCCTCGATTAAAGACGCGAGCTGACCTGTAGTCTCTATGCGCTGCTCCTGGCGGTAACGATCGATTCCCCTGGCGATCCTGCCGGCCTGCGGCTCCTCCCCGTAACGCCTGATCACCCTCGAGAGCTCCTCGACCGGGACAGCCGCCAGCCAGGATGCAGCCGATTCCCCGGCCCCGGGATCCATCCTCATATCGAGTGGGCCATCGTTTCGAAAACTGAAACCCCGCTCCGCCCTGTCCAGCTGCATCGAGGAGACCCCGAGGTCGAGAAGCAATCCATCGAGAGCTCCATCCGGTCCAAGGCCGGCCTCCCGCAACAATTGTCCCAACGCATCGAAGGTCCCGTGCAGGAGACGGTATTCTCCACCCACTCCATCGAGCCGGGCTGAGGCCCTCTCGAGAGCCTGGGGATCCCTGTCGATCCCCACCAGGGTGCCTCCGGGTATCAATCCCCTGAGGATCTCCACCGCGTGCCCCCCGAGCCCGAGGGTGCCATCCAGCATCGTCTCGCCGGGCTGCGGTGCAAGGCACCGCAGAGTCTCCTCCAGCATAACCGGAAGATGTTCCGGCTCGACGTTGACACGATTCAATGGCGAATACTCCCGCACAAAGGGAGTCCTGCATTACTTCACCTCGGCGGTCGACCTACTGCTCAATGCCTCGACGTATTCGCTGATCCCTACTCCCGTCAATTCAGGATACAGCTGACGAAGGCGTTCAAGACGCCTCTTCATGGCCTCGACATCACTGCTTACCTGGCCCAGTTTGCCGGGCTCCTGCCCGCCCAGGCCGCTGATGCGGCGAATCGAATCGCGCCGCTCCGTTTGCCCCTGCTCCTCCGTGGCTGCAGCTTCACACTGAGCCCGGATCCTTGCCACCAGCCCAACTTCACTGTCCCAGCTCTCGTTCCTGGCTACCACTTATCTCTTCTCTCCCCTTCCCTGTCGCGCGAAAAACTCAGCCTGTCAGTCTCTTCAAAGGCCCCTGGGTTTCGGCGGCTCCTGCTTCCCCTCCCGGGAAGCGCGGTAAACTTCATAGGCCTCGGCGGCCCAGATCTCGATCTTGTCTCTCATGCCGATGAATACGACATCTTTCACGATCCCGGCCTGCTTCTTCTTATTATCCGGCAGAACGAAACGGTACTGCTTGTCGAGATCCACCTCGTCAGCCGAGGCCATGAGATCCCGGATAAAATTCTCAGCTTCCTCGTCATCGGAATCGTACTTGTCATAGATCTCGTCGACTCTCGCCTTCCAGGTACGCCTCGTCCACAGCTGGAGCCACTGCGCCCTGCGCCCGGTGGTTAACTCCATCTTATCGAGCTCGCCCTCAGGCAGCTCCCGGCGCAGAGCGGCCGGCAGAACCACGCGGTTCTTGCTGTCAAGAGTGAGGGGATGAGCTCCCTGGAGCATTCTGAATGCACTTTCAGTAAAAGCCTGGATTGCAGGGTGTTTTCCTGCCGCATCCTTAAAATCTCAAAAAAAGGCGCCCTTCCCGGTAAGGGCGCTCTTGCTGAGCCTGGAATCAGATACAGGACTGCCACGGTGCAAGCACCACGCGCCCCAAACCCTCGTAACCAGGCTCGTCTCTTCTTCTCTTCTTTTCCAAGGAACGTGCAGGCCATTGCCGAAAAGCTCTCTCTTCGGCGGAAAAAACCAGCCCCGGGTGTAAACTCCTCAACATCCGGGGACGGTAAACTGTTCTTCCCACACTTCCACGGCAAACGCCGAGTTCCTCGAAGCGTGAGTTGACAGTAACTGGCCCATCTCCTCTCGTATTGTATTTCCCTTCACCAGCGCTCACGACAAACCGAGAACGGGAGTTCAGCCACTCGAGACCTTCCGGGTAGTCCCTTGCGTATGCTGAGCAGTTTCCCTCGCGCAATCGCATCTCTCGCTCGCTCCATTTCAGAAAAACACAGTTCCTGGGCAGACCCACCATCTGGGCAGGTCTGGGAATAGCCCCCACTATTCCACACAACTATCCACGGTACAAGCGCCCATTATTTATTTTTCGATACCACAACATGTTGTGTTTCACCCTGTTCCCGCCCACACACAGTGCCCTGGCAAGCCTGGACGCCCGAGCGGTCCCTTAAAGACGTAAAATGGGAACGGCTTGAAATCGCCCCTGGCGTTTCTCTATACCACCTGAAAAGTGGTTATCAGACCTTCTGAGAGCCCAGGCAGGCCATCAGCGGCGGGTAGTGGGGCGGATTCCCACAAATATGGGGCACCGGCTGCAGAAGGATAAAACCCTGGAACCGATGGGAAACGTTGCCTTCAGGCAGAGGGCCTGCAGCCGAGTCCATCCGGGGTCGGATCTGCTCCTGCTGCGGGATAGGGAAGAGGAATCCCGGTTCCACTCTGAAAGATAAAATTCAGCAGGTAGATCGCATCCGCCAGCTCGATCCGGCCTGAATCGTTGACGTCCGCGGCATCCCGGCACTCGATCCCGGCGGCCTGGTAGAGATAACGCAGAATCTGGATTGCATCGCTGAGGTTGACCCGGTCGTTGCTGTCAGAATCTCCCCTGATAAAGAGAACCTCCTCGCCCTCGATAACAATCTCAACCTCACAGGAAGAAATGCAGCTTTCGCGGCCATCGGCGAAAAGGCTCGTGATCTCATAGCGATGGAGGCCGGGGCCGGGCTCATCCAGGTAGCTCCCCGAATCCACGGGAAGAAAAACAGGGGGAGCTCCATCCCTGCTGACCTGCACAGTCTCGACACTCGCGGCCGCGCCTGGCGGGCTCCAGCTAAGCTCTGCCCTTGCCCCATCGACCGGGCGACAGGCGAGATCTTCCACCTCGGCACTGAGGATGGGAGCGGCCAGTGGCTGAGACTCGAGCTCCAGGGTGCGTCCATCCGCATCGAAAAAAGCCGTTGGATACTCAACCAGGCTTCCCAGCAACCCGGGACAGCCGCCCTCGGTAGCCGAGAAGGTCCCTCCGGCGGCACCATCCCTGGGCCGAAAGACAATCCGGCCCAGGAGCACGTCCGCCCCGGCGGCCTCATCTGCCACTGTCCCACCAGCCACACCTGGGTCGGGGTAGACCGAAGCGGAGACCAGGATCCTGTCGACCCCGTTGCCATCGGCCCACTGCTCACAAGGAGATGCAGGAGCAAAGGGAAAGCGTCCGCTGCGCCGGATCGACCAGCCCTCCAGCTCTCCTTCAAAGGAAACCGGCTCGAAAGAATCCGCCGGGTAGGAGAGTGAGACCTGGTAGCCGAACACCGTCTGCCCCGCGCCCACCAGTCGAAGCTCGATGGAATAGTCCATACAGCCGTAGGCAGATCCAAGGGGAACCAGCCTGAGCTCCTGCGCTCTCGCTCCCTCAGCCAGTGTAAAGAACACAGCCAGGAGCATTACCTTCCGGAGTAAGAACGAAACCTTCAGCTTCATGATAAACCCGGTGGAACCTGATCGAACAGAATACAAACAAACGGCCGGATGCCCCTGGCGGGGAATCCTCCACACATTTCAAACCTAGGTCGATCTTACCATGTGAAAACTTCTTCGCTACCGGGGCCCCGTTAAGTGGCGCTCCCTGCCCTCCTGGCGCCCGGACAGCGCAATCGCCGCCCGCTGCCCATCTTTGACAGGGAATGGAATCCTGTGATAGCCTTGCCTCGGTGGTCGTCTCTGGCGAGGTGCCCACCCGTCGAATAAAACCGTTTCAATTCCAGGACCAGGGATGCTCTGTAAGTACTGCCCACTTAAAAGAACCTGCAGCCAGATCTGCAGCTACCTCGAACCTCACCTGCCATCGATGGAGCAGGGAAGGGTAGACTATGAAGACCTCCTGCGAATCTACCAGGGAAGACTGATGACGCAGGCGCTGCTCGATAACGTCGAGATCCTGACCAGCCGCCAGCAGGAGGTCGTCAACCTCTACTACAGAAACGTGCTGTCGCAAAAAGCGATCTCTGACCAGCTGGGAATCAGCCAGCAGGCCGTTGCCGACTCTCTTCAGCGGGCGCGCAACGCCGTCTCCAACAAGCTGCGCAGCTTCATCCGGTTCACCTGAGACCAGGCCCCGGAAGTCAAATCGCCAGGTGAACGATCCGCAAGCGGTCTTCCCTCGCTGTCAGGAACCACCACCTGCCGGCTTTTTCGTGGAGTAGTCGGCGAAATCCACATCTGCAGTCCAGGAATCTGACGCCGCCCCACTTCGAGTGCGGGCCGCCCGGCGAACCTCGAAGCTCTCAATCCGTATGGAGTTCTTGGCTTCCTGTACGGAGGCAACAAACCGGATGATCTTATCAAGGGGAGCATTTTCGAGCTTGATCGCTCTGCCCACGGCCTGCAAGGCCGAGGCGTCTCTGCTTCCACCGGGGGACACGCGCAGAGGCGGTCTCTTATCCGTATCCTTTGCAAGGCTGAGACCATAGCTGGGCAGCGTTTCAACGATGATCTCCCCGAGAGTCTTCTGCTCCTCGTTTTCTTTCTGGAGCTTTGCCTCATGGCGCAATTGCTTCATCTCAGAGGACTCAAACGATGCGACCAGCTTGCTGTAGTAGCCCTGCTGCTGCTTGACCTGTTCGCGCAACCCCGGCACCATCCAGACCTGCAGGACGATGTAGAGCAGCAGGAAGCCGATGGCTGTCATCGCCAGGGTCAGGATAATGATCTGTTGCGGCTCGCTGTTGGATTCTTCGTTTTTACCGAACATGGTCTCGTTCTTTCTTACTTGATGTACTTATCAAGAACCTGCTTCTTGATCGTCAACTCGAGCGGAATACTGGACTTGCCCTCCGCACGACTGCCGGTCAGCGAAGCTTTACAGTTGAAGATCGACTTTGAGCCCCCGAACTCCCTGGGCAGTTTCACCTGGGCATTGCTCGAGGTGTCAGCCTCGATTTCCACCCGGGCCGGCTGGACGTAATAGTCGACGCTCTTCTTGCCGCTGCCCTTCTGCTTGATTTCAAAGCTGAAATCCATGCTCTTGACCACGAAGTAGATCTCGCTGTCCTTCATCGCTTCGGGAAAGCTCCGCAGGGCATCGGCGAAATCGACAAATCTCGGAATAGCCGCGGTACCACGCCCTTTCCAGGTCCGTTTCCTGGCGTTCATTGCAGCCACCGGGTCGCTTCCTTTCAGCGACTCTCCGAAAAACTCGTGATAGATATTCCGGTTCAGCCTCTTGTATCCCGCCAGGCGGGCATTTTCTTCCTTCCAGTCGCGGAAGGCCCAGAAGGTCAACTGAAGAAACAGCAGGAAGAACAGCAGGGATGCGGCAATCAGGGGAGTCTTCAGACGCTCGAACTTATGCTCATAGCGGAACTCCCCCCTCCTGTAATCAACCCCGATACTGTCCTCGATAAAAGGTGCCATCCCCAGCCCGACGGCAACGGCGCCCTGGGTGTTGATGGTGTCTATCGAACCGCATTTCGGTTCCATCTCAAAGGTGCCCGTAAGATCGAGCCGTACCGTATCGGTGTCAAATTCTTCGCGGAAAAAAGCACAGGCTTCTTCCCGGCGACTCATTCCACCGGTCAGGCAGATAACCTCAATCGAGGAGCCCTGCGTTACCCCGGCCAGGCTGCGCTGGATCTCCAGGGCAATTCGGGCGAGATAATCGTCGTAGTTAAACTCTTCCTTCGTCTCGCCTGGGAACATTCCCTGGTAGTCCCTGGCGGGTGGCTCTTCATCAGCCTCTTCGACAGTGGAATCCTGGGTGGAGGCCCCATCACCGGCTTCCTCCGTTGAACTATCGAGCTCATCCATCGACCCGCTGGGGCTGGTTTCTTCATCCTCGAAAATATCGAGGGAGTCTTCGAGCTCCGTAAGCCGGGCATCAATGGCTGAGCCCTCAGCACTTTCCGGCTCGGCTTCCTTGTCTGAGGCTTCTTCTTCAATCTCGCTCGACGCCAGGAGCCTGCGCGCAGCGGCGGAAACTCCCGTCTCCAGCCGGCAGGATCGCATTTTCTTCAGCTCTCCACCCTCGACCAGGACGATCTTTGTCGAGGTGGCGCCCATGTCGACCACGAGGGCTGTCTTCTCCTCATCGAAAACAGCTGAGGCCCTGTAGGCATTAAAGAGCGCGCAGGTGTCAAGATCGACGACCACCGGATCGACCGCCCCCTCCTTCAGCAGGCCGAGGTGCGCTTCGATCTCTTCGTAATTGAGGGCGGAGACAATCAAGCTGCTGCTGTCGCCCTCCTCTCCAATCTTGATATGGTTCAGTACGGTATTCTCGAGATCGAAGCCGGTGAAATAATTCTCGGCCTCGAAGAAAACCGTTTTACGGATCTGTTCTTCCCTGGTGAACGGAACCGAGATCTCGCGCATGATGCAATCCTTGGCATCCACGGCGGTCACCACATCGACATCCTTGAGCTTACGTTCGCCGATGATCTTCGCCAGCAGCTCGCTGACACTCAGCGGAGATACGTAATCATCATCCTCGGAATATTCTCCGGTATGAGCCGGAGGAATCTCCTCGTTGAAGAAGTCGATTAAGCGAAACTTCTTCTGGTTACCGGAAAAAACAGCTCCGGTTATGGAAGTTGACCCGATATCGAGTCCCAGGATGACAGGCATGATTGTCCTTTATCGACTAGTGGCCGACGAAATCTGTACTTTGTTCGTTTTTCCCGTTCACGGCAGCGACGGCTTACTTCTTGTCCTTGCCTTTCAGCAGATCCTTGATCTTGCCCAGCTGCTTACGATCAGAATCCGTCAGTTTTCCGCTCTTCTCGGCATCCTTAAGCGCCTTACCCAGCTGCGCGCTCTGTTCTGCCTGCGACAGCGGCTTCTTCGCAGAGCTTGTCTTTGTGCTGGCGGTGGAGGGCTTCCTGTAGCTCGAAGACGATGACTTCGAACCCGTGCTCGAGGAAACCGGGGTCCTGACCCTCACAGGGCCACTCCCTTTCCCGGCGGGTTCCGCCCCAAGATTTGTGGGCTTCAGGAACCCGGCAGTCTCCTCACCGGACAGGCGCTTGCGGTAATCTTCTTCCCTCTTATCCAGGGGGCGAGTTCCAAGGGGATATCTCTGGAAGAACTTCTTTTCCTTGTCCTCTTTCGTTTCGCCTTCTTCCTCTTCCTCTTCGTCCTCTTCCTTCTTCGGCGCCAGGGTTTCACCCCTGGTTACCTCGATGTAGTAGCTTTCGCTTACCCGTGGCAGGGAGTACATCCGCTTGGGATTATCCGTCCAATAGATGATTTCATCTTCGGCAACGGAGTGGACATAAAATTCGAGCCCCTTCTCTTCATCCTTGAACCAGCGTTTCTCAAGAACCAGCGTGATGGTGTTCTCTGAGGATGACGAACGGATCTTGCTGCTTGAGCTCGAGCGCCGCAGGGTGCTTGAGCGACTGCTCGAGGTCCGGCTCCTGGAAAACCGGGATGCCGAAGAGGAGGTGGTCGGTGACTTGTTCTCCACCTTCTTTTCGAGCCGGATCCAGCTCTTGAGCGGGTTCTCCGGGAAAATAATCCCGTGTACATACTGCCAGTTCTCTTTCTGCAGGGGGCCACCCTCGATCGGCTTGCCAGGCTCCGTCTCGGGCTCCTCGGCCGGCTCCTCCACCGGCTCCGTCGGCCCAGAGTCTACCGGCACGGGTGGAGCGGGACGCTCAGGCATCAACCAGGAAGCCACTGACCGAAGCCGGGACTCACGGGATTCAGGCTGTACGTAATCACTTTCGGCATATACGAACGCGGCGGGGCTTTTCAACCCACCTTCAGAGCTGCCGGAGAATCCGCTGGCTGCATCGGCTCCGCCGACAACTCCCAGGCCTTCAAGGTACCCCAGCACTATGAATGAGGTAACCCCGAGGTTCACCAGGATAAACAGGATACGGATCGTATTAACATTCACCTTCATGACTCAGTCCTGCAACTCTTTCCAGAGGATGACTTCCATCAGCTTGTTCTGGGCGTCTCTCTTGATGATCAGGATGCCCGATTTTACCAGGGGGCTTCCCTTGCTCTTCGCCTTCAATTCAATTGTGAAATACGTACCAGCGAAACACATGACCTTCCTGTAATCGTTCAACACACGCTGCAGGAGAGGGTCATCTTCCGCATCGACACGATCGATACCGGCATCGCTTGTCAGGAGATCGTCCACATCCCCCTCCGTTCCATCCACCAGCTCAATCTGTTCGAGGCTGGTGAAATAATTGGTGTCGACGTCAGCCAATGCGGCCCCGCTGTCGGCAGACCCAAACTGATCAAGTCCAACCATGGACTCCAGATCAAAACCCTCAGTAAATTCCTCGTCTTCAGGTGGCAAGGGCCTCCGGGGCTGGCCAAGATTCTTGACCGGCTCCACGCCCACCTCTTCTGTATCGACACCTTCCTCTTCTTCCCAGTCCTGGAATTCATACCGATAATCATTAATACCCAGGGCCACGCTCTCGGCCTCCTCGTCGTTTCCTTCCGTCAGAGAGGGCAGAAGCGCGTAAAGGACGGCGACCGGCGCAGTGTTGAGGTTGATCTTACCGGAGGAAAAGCTGGTAAAAATTTCTTTCAGGCCGATCGGCTTCTGCGGCTGCTCGATGTATTCGTTGCCTTCATCATCGAAGACCTGGGCGGGCCCCGTCATTCCGCTGGTGAGGGGGTTGGCCTGCAACGCTCCGAAGGTGCCGGCAAACTGGCTCGCCTGCTGAGAGAGCAATCCCAGGGGAAGCGCCGACCCATAACTCTCCTGCATGAGCTCCATCTGCTCACTGATATAAGAGCTCTGTTCATCGCGCTCCATCTGCATCTCATCACTGTAGATAAAGGTGGATGAGACATCTCCGAATTCGTCTTCCTGCAGAAGGAAGCCGGTATCGGTTTCCAGGCCCTCCTCGGGAAGATCAACCAGCTGGGGGCCGTAGTAGAGCTCCCTGGTAATCGAGGGAATATTCAACAGCTCGTTGATGTGGTAGATCCTGTTCTGTTCCGGAGAGGTTCTCCTGGCCAGGACGTACTCAACAATATCCCCGGCGATTCGTTCGGAATCATAGCTGCCTGTCCCGCCTTCGTAGGCATAAAGGAAGCCCCAATCCTCGTTCATACTGACAATCACCTCGATAGCCCTGGCAAGCATCTGCCGCGTAGCCTCCTGCTGAAACTCCGTGGGCTCGACGAACTCATTCAGCTCTGACTCTTCTTCGAGCCCGGCAACATTTTCAAGCTCGTTACCCGCCTCTTCGCCACCCTCCTGGTCATCATCCCTGTTGAGCAGGCCTACCCGTGAGCGAATCCGCGCAGTGAGGTTTTTCTCATCCTGTTCCTGGTTTCCCGTTGAATCCGCAGCTATGTCAGCGAGATCATCCGCCGAAAGATCGCCTCCAGGGCCACTCAGAACATCTTCCTCCGGCGGCAGGGGAGCGTAGTCAAACAGCCTGTTCAGGTCAAAACAGCGCTCGTTGTCAATGATGGTGGCCTTCACCTTGACATCGCCGATCTCGTGCTGCTGCTGGTTGAAGATCGCCTCGAGCAGGTAGTCATAATAGGACGGGGTCCCGGCCGCTCCCGCGCCTCCCTGTTGACCGGCCTGGAGGGCAACAAACCTGCCGGCCTCTCCTCCACCTCCACCCCTGGAGGCCCCCCGGCCACCTTCGCCACCTGGAGCAGGCGCAGAACCTGCCGCCTGCTCCTCGTTGCCGCCGGTGATATCCTGGACGAGATCCTCCGTCAGCTGCGCCATGACAAGCTGCGCTACGGAGTAAAGGGCATCCTGCCCCTGCAGATCACCGTGACGCACCCTGGCAATCTTTCCTTCCATGACGGTGTAGAAGCTCAGGTGGTAGACCATCATATAGAGCACGATAAACACCACCATCACCACCATAAGGGCAATGCCGCTGCGACGCGTAGCAGGCCGACTGCAATCTTCCTGCAGGCAGCTGTCTCGTGTAGATTCAAATCTGGAAAAAACCATGGCTTCCTTACTTCTTCGGCCTCTTAAGCCGGGCGAGTGGAAGTTTCCTCCGGGGTAGTCCGGAAATCCTGCTTTCTGCAGGTTTTCGGTACTTGGAGCTACTCCATCTGCATCTAATAACTGCAAATGGAATACCGCAGACAAAACGAATGCGCTAACAACCCTTGAATTCCACTTCATCGTACCAGAAGTCTTTATTTCATATATATTTAGTTTATTGGTCGTCGAATAAAAAAAACGTTTCAGTTCCCGGGAGAACGACTCAAACGTACCGAAAGTGTATGTCCTGTTGCAAAAGAATGCAGATTCAGACAGATTAGCGGGTTTCACCCCTACCAGAGAGCTCCCCGGAAAAGACCCGCAGGTATGACGGAACAGGGAAACCAACCCATACTCGACAGCTTCAAAGCCGGTGTACCCGGTATGAGCCGGCGCTACCTTGCCGATTTTGAGCCCTCGCGGATCGCCCACCGCTTTACAGATGTCCTCGTTATTGGCAGCGGTATTGCCGGGCTTGCAGCAGCCCTGGCTGCTGCTGAGAACGAAAACCTCGAGGTGCTCGTCCTGGCAAAGGATTCTCTCGAAGAATCAGCAACCCGATGGGCCCAGGGAGGAATCGCCGCGGTCCTGCTGCCGGATAGAACGGGTGATTCACTCGACGCCCACATCGAGGACACCATCCAGGTCGCCGCCGGACTCTCCGATGAAGAGAATCTGAAAATCCTGGTAACGGAGGGCGTGGAGAGAGTGCGGGAGCTCGTAGAGCTCGGTACCAATTTTGACCGGAATGGAGAGGGAGACCTGCAGTTAACCCGCGAAGGCGCCCACTCCTTTGAGAGAATCCTGCACCGGGGAGACACCACCGGACAGGAAATCGCCCGCGCCCTCATCGCCGCGGCAACAGACCGGAAAAACATCTTCTGCCGGCCC
>CAJWZY010000024.1 GCA_913050545.1 uncultured bacterium
AAAATTATTTTCATTATTATTATTATTGCTGTTGGCAATGTGGTTGTTGTTGTTGCTGTTGCTGCTGCTGCTGTTGCTGCTGTTGGCGCTTCATCAGGTCGAGTTGTTCCTGCAGGGAGGCCATCATCCGCTCTATATCGACAACTATTTCCTTCTGGAGAAACTGGGTAAAGGAATCCGTCTCGAGCTCCAGGAGAAGATCCCGGACCTGCTGCATATCTGCGCTGACATTGTTCAGCATAAAACTGAAAACCTTTGAGGATTCTTCCTCAAGGCGCCCGATCAACGAGGTCACCTTCTGCGCCAGCTCCCCCTCGCCCTTGGCGAGTGGTTCAAGCAGGCGCTGCAGGGAGGCCCTTCTGCGGCGACTCAATCGCCCGCTGGGCCGGCCTTCCTGCGCCCTGGACGTCCCGGCATTGATTTCCAGCTGGGCATCCCTTGTCTCGGTCAACTCGTTGATCATCGAAACAAGCTCCTGCTCACGTTTTAACTCTTCGAGGCTTTCCTCCTCCCTGCGAAGCTCTTCCTCCTGCTGCTCCAGCTTCGCCAGGGCATCCTCCTGGTTCTTCTCGGCTTCTTCCGGATTGTCTTTCTCCAGGTTTTCAGAAGCCTTCTTCATGTCGCTGGACGCTTCTTCCAGCTGTTGAGAGCGCTGCTGCTGGCCGGATGACTTGCTCTGTTTTGCAGCCTGGGAGGTCTGCTGCGAAAGCTCTTCCTGCTCCCGGGCCGCCTTTTCAAACCGTTTGCGGCGCTCGAGCCTGGCCAGCTCTTCTTTCTTCTCCTTCTCAACAGCCTCTTCAGCCTTCTTGAGCTGCTCAAGGGCTTCTTCCTGCTTCTTACGGCTCAGCTCTCTCCGCCCCTGGGCCGATTCCCTCATCTTCTGGGCAGCCTGCTCGAGGGACCTGGATATTTCCTGGAGACGTCCGGGTTCCTGCTCGTCCTTAGGTCGGAGCTTCCGTTCAAGGCGGCCAGCCTCATCCGCAGCCTCTTCCGTTTTGCGGGACAGCTTCCTGGTAAGGTCACGCCGTTTTTCATCCTCGGAACGTTTCGCAAGGCCATCCTTTGCCTTTTGCAACTCTTTGCCTGCCTGTTCAAGAGCAGCCTCTGCCTCCCGGCCAGACTGCCCTGCCTGTTGCCGGCCTGCTTCGCTGAGCGACTCCTGGGCCTGCCTCATCGCCTGCGATGCTTTCTGCATCAGCGAGGCCCCTCTCTTCAGAGCCTCCCTGGCTGATTCGGAAAAGCTCTTCTGTGCCTGCTCACCGAGTTGAGCTGAAGATGCCGACGCCTTGCGAGCAAGCCGCCTCTCCTCCTGCTCGAGACCCGCCGTCTGCAGGGCATTCCTGGCCTTCGCCTCCTTCAACTGGCGGGTGATTTCCTCCCGGGCCTTCTCCAGTTCCTCCACCGCAGAAGCCTGGTTCTTTTCCGCTCCGGCGAAGTCTCCCTGCTGGATTTTCCGACCGGCCTGCTCATTCTTGCTCGCAGCTGCCGAAAAGCTCTCCTTTGCCTCCCTGGGCAACTCCGCATTCTCTGACTCTGTCCCCAGGCGCTGAATTTTCCCCTGGAGATCCGCCGTGCGGCTCTCCAGTTCCTTTTTCATACGGGAAATTTCCTGGGCAGCCCGTGCCATCTCCAGCTCACTGACTCCCTTGCGGATCTCCGGCCCGGTCTTTTTTCCCGGCTCTTTTTCCGGTGGCTTGCCCTGTTGCCCACCCCCCTGTTGCCCACCCCCCTGTTGCCCACCCACAGGGTCCTGGCCGGTTTTCTCCGGGCTGTCTTTCCCCGGTGAGTCCTTGCCCGGTGAGTCTTTCCCCGGTGAGTCCTTGCCAGCGTCTTTCCCTGGCTGGTTTTCACCACCGCGTGGCGGCTGGTCCTTCCCGCCTTCTTTACCGGTCTTGCCGGGGTTGTCCTGGCCGGCCTCGGGATTCCCCGCTTTTGCAGCTCCAGCCAGTTGTTTCAACTCCTCAGCCCTGGAGCCGAGGTCGCGCAAATCTCCGGTCAATCCTCGAGCCTGCCTGATGAGCCCCTCGAGTTCTTCAAGAACCTTCTTCGCATCTGCAATCGCCTGCTGATCCTTTTGCGGCTCCTTACCACTGGGCAATTTCTCTATTCCCCGGTTAACCCGCTCCTGCAACTTCTGCAGAGCCTGGGCCTCCTCGAGGGCGCTCTCAATCGCCGCACGGTCCAGCGCCTTGCCCTCTGAGTCAATTTCATCCACCGGCTTTCCATCCAGGAGACCTTTCTGCATCTCCAGGGCCTTCTTGATCATCTCCTGGAGATCCTGCAGGCGGGCAGAGTTCTGTTTGGAGTCGAGAAACTCCCTCGTCTCATCCAGCAGGCGCTCCTGCTGCTGCTTGAGCTCGCCAGCGATGCGCCGCTGATTTTTCAGCTGCTCCAATTGCTCACTGGTACGATCCTCGCTGAACTGGCTGGCCTCCAGCACGGAGAGAATCCCCTCGATCACCTTGATCGCATCGTTCTGACTCGAAACAGCCTCGATAAACTGCTTATTCGAGAGCATTCCCTCAATCTGGGAAAGGGTGTCGGGCAGGCGCTGGTTCCTGATCTGGCGGGCAGCCTCTCTCAGGCGCTCGGCATCCTGGGGTTCACCGGCCTCCAGCTTTGCAGCCACCTTCTCCATGTCATTGGCCAGCTTGATAACGATGGCACGAATCTGTTCCTGTTCCCGCGAGAGCTCCTGGTCGGAAGCCTGACGCGGTTGCCCGAGAGCCTCCGAGGTGGCCGCTGAACACAAGGCCAGGAAACAGATGAAGCTGGCTCTGCAAAGAAGTAACCGATTCGGCATGATGGACTTCATCTTAACCGACTGTAAGCTCGAAGGCATCCCAGTCCTCATTCTTCTTCCTCCACTTCCCCCTCACTGCCCCCGAGAAGATTTCGCGTATTATCGCGCAGCCCTTCCTGGCGGCGCTTGATCTCCCTCATCAACTGGATCAGGCCACGCAGGTCGCCGAATTCGCTCATTCGTACAACAATGGACTCAAGGTCCCTCTCTACCTCCAGCTGCGAACCGACAATCCTGCCAAGGCTGGCCGGGTCCTGGTCCGATTCCTGGACCCGTGAACGAAGCTCATCCAGCTCGCCCGCGATCCGGTCAGACTTGAGCTTTGAGATCTCGGTTAATTCTTTCTCCAGGCCGGTGAGCCAGTCCTTCCACTTCTGCTCACCCACCTTGTTGATCTTCATCTTGGTCAGCAGGTGGCCGAGGTCCCCGGACAGGTCCAGCAATCCCTCCGAAACCCGTACCTGGTCCTGACGATGCCTGGAGAGCCGGCCAGCCGAGTCCTTTCCCAGTTTTTTCCCGAGCAGGAACTGCCGCTGTGATTCCTCCAGGTCCTTTCTTACCGATTCCTGGCGCCCCCTCAACCTGTCGGCAATATCACGCAGAGCCATGACCTCGCGGGCATACTGGTCCTCGAGATACTCCGGGTCAACCACCTGCAGAAGGTAGACCTGCGAATCTCCGATATTGCCTTTCCCTCCTCCCGCATCACCGAAATCCTCCGCGAGAACAAAGAATTCAAACCGCGCCCCCGACGAAGGGGCTCCACCATCTCCCGCACCAAGCTCACCAACCTTCAAGATATACGGCTCAAGCTTCGGCTCGCTCTCTCCCCCCTCCGGACCAGCGGCCGAAACATCGAGCATGGTCACAAGGTTCCGCTCAGGCTCAGACTCTCCCGCAGAAAAATAGCTGCCCGAGAGCTCAATTTTTTTCACGGCGTAGTCGTCCTTGACGACTGCGAGGATGGGGACTTCTGCACGGGGAGAAACGTCCTCTGTCAGCCGTTGCGGCTCGACGATTCTCACCACCGGCTTGCGATCGGCAACCGCCTGAATCCTGAAACGCTCTGACTGGGTACTTCGAAATCCTCCCGGATCCTCGAACTGGAAGAAATAGCTCCCGCTTCCCTCTACCACGAAATTCCCGCTGAACCGCCTTCCGTCGGTAAGTTCCAGGGTTGCAGCGTCCGGATCAGGCCAGCTGCCATCCTGCACCTGGGCTTTCTCCTTCTTATCGACCCCTCTTTTCAGAACCAGGTAGGCCTTTGCGATCTCCACGTTGGCTGCCAGCCTGAAGCTGACCTTTGTCCCTACCGGCACCTTCAGATTCCCATGGCGCTGGACGACCTCCTCGGCACTCTTGCCGGTATATGCCGGGTTGCGATAGGCCACCCTGTTGAAGCCCCCCTCCTCCCATTCCTTCATGTCGATTCTCGGGCGATTGCGTACTTTTACCTGTACCCATTCCGTCTCATCCTCACCACCCCCATCGACCGCCTTGAAACTGAAGGCCTTGCTCACATTTCTGAACACATAGACAAACCGCGTGGAGTCCTGGCTCGACTCCATGGACTTGCTCCCACTGGCGCCGTCCTCCAGCTTCCACTGCATCTCGACTATCCGCGGAGAGCCCCGCAGGACACGTACACCGACAGAAAGATCATCTCCAACAGCGACGAACTCCGGAATGCCCTCCTCGATCTCCAGGTGGATACTCTTGGGCCAGTCCACCGACCTGTAGAGAAGCACATTTCTTTGCAACCAGATGGAAGCTATCTCCGGCTGCCAGCTCGCCCCTGCACCGATGACGCCTGCCGCCAGGCAGAAGAAGCCGAGGTATGCCTTCAGGCGCCTGAGATCAAGCACCTTGCCCGAGAGGAGAGACTCCGCCCCGGCCTCCACCTCCTCAACCACAGAATCAAGCATCGCCCGGGAGACATCCCGGGATCCGGCACTCTCACGACTGCACAGCTCAACCGCCGTCACCAGCGCCTGGTTCAGCTGCGGGTTGGACTCCTCGACAAGCATCGCGAGCTCCGCGTCCTCGAGCTTGCTCGAAAGTGGAGCCAGGACTCCCCGCGCCAGCAGGTAAAGGAACCCCATTGAAGCCCCAAGGAGGAAGACCAGCCTGGCCTGGAACGGCAACCCCCGTGACTGGCCGGAGCCCACCAGGTTCAGGAAATAATCGAGCCCGAAGGACACCAGCAAGGCGAGGGCCACAATCAAGCCCAACCTTAAGAGACCGCGCAGGAATGAAACGGTGCGGATCTTCCGACGTAGCAGGGCAAGGATCTGCAGGCTCTGCTGCGGTGTTTTTCCAGGTGTTGAGGTCGAGCCCTTCAAAGGATCAGTTTTCCGTGATCGGCAGATACTGGTTGGGATACTGCAGGATGATAGACGCCATGGCGGTTGCATAGTTGGCGCCCACCAGGTCCGTCCACCTGCCATCCTTCTCCTGCAACAGGAGCAGGTCCTGCCTTATTGCATCGTACCAACGCTGCCAGAAGCTCCCACCTTTCTGAAAGGCAGCCTGCACAGCGTAGTACTGGAAATAATAATAATCAAAAGTGTAACGGGCCTCTCCCCGCAGGGGGCGCTCTCGCCAGATGTAACGAAGTCCCTCGTTGATCTGGAAGGCATCGTACTCTCCTGCACTGTAGAGGGTCGTCACTCCTGCCGCGGTCAAGGCTGGAGTCCAGCGACTGTGAACTCCCCTGAACTCGAGACCCAGCTGGTAGGTAAAAGCCCCGACCCCGGGGACGAAGCTCTTCTTCACATAGTTTACAGCCTTCTCGATCGTCCCGGATGGAACCTCGATCCCGGCATTGCGGGCAGCACGAAGAGCCATCATCTGGCAAACCGTGATCGACATATCTGAATCCTGGGCACCGGGGCGGTACCGCCAGCCACCTTCGGGATTCTGAGCGTTGACAATCAGCCGAATAGAACTCTTCAGGGCTCTTTTCATCCTGTCGGTATCACGGTAAGAACCGGTTCCGTAGGCCTCTGCCAGGAAAAGGGTGGCGAAAGCATGGCTGTACATACGCGAACCATTGGCGCTGATAAAACCATTGGCCGGCGACACCCGGCTGATCACATACTCGAGAGCTTTCTCAAGCACCTCGCAGTAGGTGACTTTTCGGCCCTTCTTCATCACATAGCCGGCAGAACCCTGCCCCGGCAGAACACCATGGGCCAGGAAGGCTATTCCCGCAAGACCGGTCACCCCCACATGTGGAGCGACCGTTCCCCGGTAGGTCATATGGACCTTGCGACCGACCCTGTCTGTCCAGGACCCATCGGGATTCTGGCTCCTGGCCAGGAATTCGAGCCCCTTTTCAATCGCGCCCGCGGTAGAAGCGTGGACTCCGCGAGCCAGTGGCTTCGACTTCACCCGGGGAGCCGGAGCCTTCTCTTCTGCCAGGGAAAACGCCGGCACCCCTGAAGAAACCAGGCAAAGAATAACCAGCCGCGAGAAGCGCACAAAAAGCTGCCGAGAGAAATGATTGGGGAGTTCTTTTAACAGTTTTCTGCCGTCCATCGGAACCTCCGGGATGAGCCTGAGGCCTTGCTGAAAGTACCTTGGGGATTTTACCGCCAACGGTACGTAAAATCCTTTGAATAAAGGCTTTTCAGACCCAGGGTGTCTTCTTGCGCGTCAGAAGGTAGGGCCACTGAAGGCAGAGAGCCAGCTCTGGGAGGAAATGATAATCTGACCTCCACCAATATGCGGGCTGCCCACCTTGAAAAGCCGGCCGGAAACGGTCTCCCTCGACAGTAACCTGAGGCGCTTTCTCAAATCAAAACCAACTGTTTCAAGCTGTCCCCGGCTGGCGTAAAGCACCCCGCTTGAGGTCAGGAGTCCCCTGGCCTGGATAGAATCCGGCTCCCAGACAAGCGGGGAGCCTATGCGGGAAACCTGCGGCAGTCGCGACAACCTGTCCAGCGCCTCATCCCGCCCCGCAATCTTCGTCTCACCGCCGGGAACCGAACGAGGTAACCTGCCAGCCAGCTCTCCCACAGTGTTGAGCGAAGAGATATCGAGAGCAAAAATCCCATCCCTCCCTGAAAAATACAATCTTCCCTGGTGCGCCCCCAGGAGATCGCGAAGATCCCCGGCGGAATTGTCGTAGGTCCACAGGATCTCGCCTTCCCGGGAAGCCCCCTTCGGCCCCCGCCCTGTATCGATGGCAAGGAGGTACTGTGAGTCTCGAGGAGCAACAATCAGGACGTTGCCGATCAGCAGGGGAGAGTTGAGCCCCCAGTGAAGTTCCCTCATGCGGGGAAATCTCCCCACTGTCGGAGGGGGCCTAATATAATCATAAGCCGTTACCCACAAGACCTTCCCACTGCGGCTTTCGATTGCGGCCACGGCCCCGAGATTCGAGAGATAATAAAGGACTCCATCCTTCTCAGCCAGGAACGAGGCAAAAGGTTCCCGGCCCAGCTCGCCGAACATTGTCTGCTCCATCTGGGCCGATGAGATGGGAGCCTCCCAGACGGTCTTCCCGGTGCGCAGGTCGAGTGCCCGCACCAGGCTGTTGATGTATCCATCCTGTTTCCAGCCAGCGGCAAAAACGAGCCCGCCTCGAACCAGCACGGGAGAAGAATAGCTGATCTCCGCCGGGATCTCATTGGGGCCGTAGATGTCCTGCTGCACGGAATCGCGCAGATCCTCCGTACGCCAGATGAGCTCTCCACTCTTGCGGGAAAAAGCCGCCAGTGAGCGCGTTGGAATACTGACCGTTATGTCGTACCCCATGTAATGGCGGCGCCTGGAAAACCCGGCGATGTAATGCGACAGCAGGACCTCATCGGGGAGCTCCTGCAGGCCGGAGAATCGATCCGCAACGCCAGCGTCCTCCCGGCTCCAGGAAGTCACGGTGTAGAGCGCCGAGTCGCTCTGTTCGCGGTACCTTCCCCTCAAACCGGAAGGGGTCGGCTTGGGAATCTGACGCAACAGCTTCCCCACCCCTGGGCGTGCATCGATCTCGTAGATGCTGTAGACGCCGGAGAGAAAGACGGTATTGCGCCGTAGAAGCGGAATAAACGGATAATCAATTCCACGTGGCTGGAATATCTGCCCACGAGCGAACCCACCGTTCAGCAGCGGATCATAGTTATCTGCTATGGCAACCGTTGAGGCCCAGTCGAGGCTTTTCCAGGATGCCTCCAGTGGGCCACCAGGAAGATCAGGAAGTCCGCCGGCACCAAGCCTCGGCGATGCCGCCCCACCGGGAACCTCGCCTCCCCAATAGCTTTCCTGGATATTGCCTGCCTGCACAGGCAGAACCTCCTGGAAATCGGCCTTTTCAAGTTTCTTAAGAACGACTCCGTAGCTCTCGAAGGCCTCTTCTCCTGAAGTCCGGCAGAAACCGGCGTAGCGCTTCTTCTCATGGTTGAACAGCTCTGATCTTCCACCGTGGCGGAGGCAGGTCAGCGCCTTCTCCGCCAGTCTCAGGATCGACTCCGACGCAGGTCCATCCCTTGCGGAATCTTCCAGGACCGCCCTGTATTCCACCCAGGCCTTATCGTAAAAGCCTGCCTCTAAATCCAGGTCAGCTTTTAATTCACGGGCAAAAAGTCCCGGCTCTGTAACCGGGTAGAGCCTGCAGACATCATCCAGGACCGCCCTGTCTCCCTCTTGCCGGTATCGTTGAAGGAGTTGCCGGGCAGCCTCTGTGTAGAGCTTCCGGTAGACTCCACGCGCCTGCCCGGGAAGCATGCGGAGGACAAGCCTGGCGGCACGGCCGGCCTCGATATAACGCCCCCATTCCCTGTCAATTTGAGCAGCTTGCTGGAACCTCTGAACCGACGGCCTGGGGAACTGGCCGGGACGAACAATGGCCGGGCCACGGGGCGGGCGGGCGGGCGGCGGTTTGACGACCTGTTTGCGGGAAGGGGAAGCCAGCAGCGCTCTGAGTCGGTCAAGGTCTCCCACCGATACCGGCATCCGTACCATCCCCCCTTTTTGAGAGCTGATGAGGCCCTGGAGGATCCGAACGCCAGTGGAGTAATCACTCCGGCCAACTGCATCAAGGGCTTCGAGAAGCTTCGACTCCCACTCTCCACCGGCCCCGGCAACCAGCACCTGCTCACGAGCAGGCAACTCCACCTGGCAGCTCACAAGAACTGTGAGGAAAACGGCAAACACCCACCGATATCGCGGCGAAGTTATTTTTCCGGAGTTTTGTGCAAACACCATCTCGTACCGCCTGCTAATGGATTTGATCCGCTGAAACTATCTTATCTTCCTCTTGGACACTTCGCCCACATTACTTTAGAAGGCGCTCAAACCAGGCGCACAGCCTTGCGCAGTATCCACTCAATTGCGAGAACCGAGACGATCAGCACCACGATCCACCACTCATCCCAGAGGTTGTGGGCCTTTGGCGTACGTTCGCTGGTGTGGGTGATTCCCTGCACCTTTTCAACTGCCTTCATGATATCTGGAAAGTCAAAGTAAGCCCCGCCGGACAAGGAGGCGACCTGCTGGCCGAGGGTGCGGTTGAGACGGGTATCACGAGCTTCCAGGGCGGGAACCTCTACCGTGTAGGAGGTGAATGCAGAGCGCTCTTCGGGAGTACCGAGCCAGATGTCATGTCTCCCCCTGGTCCCGGCTGAAATACTTCCCCTGTAGACCCCCTGCCCCTGCAGGTGCAGCGCCAGGTCGATCTTCTGTACGCTATCTTCGGATTCTCCCTGCACCTGGTGGTAGACCAAGATGGTTTCATCCACCGAGGGGTTCATGTTGGCATCATAAACCTGGGCCTCGATCCCCACGCTTTCCCCGATACTGTAGACCTCCTTGTCGGAGGTGATCGTGAAACGGGGAGTTTTTCCCAGCAGTCGCCCCGCAGCAACAAAGCGGCAGACCTGCCCCCAGAACCGATAGAAATGGAGGTTGTCCACCCCGGCCCGCCAACGCCAGGTATTGTCAACAGCACTGAAGAAGGTCCTGCCCTTTCCGTAATTCATGAAGGCGAAAACGACCAGCGGTTTGGGAGGATTACTCAGCGGTTGCGACAGCTCGGGGTGCTGAGCCAGCACCACCGCATTGCCCTTGGCCCTGCCGACCCTGGCGAACCAGAAAAACCCGGGCAGGTGATCGTAAAAGCGCCCATCCTCGTTTTCCCAGAGCTGGAGATTCCGTCCCGGGTCGTTGTCCAGCCTCATCACCGGATGTTCCCTGCCCACAGCGCTCAGCTTGACGTTGAAAGACTTCGTCACCGGAGAAGCAAAGTCATCCAGGGTACCTGCCTCGCTCACCTGCACAGGCAGAAGGGTGTAAAGATCCGCCGAGCGCGGATAGCGCGAAGGGTTGTGATGCGGACCGCTGAGAAACACCACCCCTCCCCCTGCGGCGACAAACTCCTTGAGCAATTCAAGCCGGGCAGCACCGAGGTGGCGCTCAGGGTCGACATCTCCGAGAAGGATGACATGGTATTTAAACAGCTCCTCACGCTGGGACGGAAACGCGTTCAGCGCCGGCACCCCGGGTGAAGAATCCTGGGTGAATTCAGGGTCTGCAGAGAAAAGGAAAATCTGCGTCTCCATTGTCTTGTCCCGGATCAGGGCATTCTTCAGATAGCGATACTCCCAGCGGGGAAGGTACTCGGCGTAGAGCACCTTGATCTTCTGGTCCAGCACAGTGATGTTGCGGGAGAGAGAGTTGTTGTCAGAAAAAACCTCGCCTCCCTGCAACTCCACCTCGACGGTGGCTGTCATCTTCCCCGGTTTTTTCGGGTGATGGATGAACCGGAGCCCCTGGCGTTTCCCCCCGCCCTCCAGCACGATGTACTGGGTGTCAACAACAACAGAGTCTATGCGCAGGTCCACCCGGACCCGCTCCCCCTCGAACCCGTCGGCCACCACCGACACATCCAGGGGAACATCATCATCGACAAGAACGACGTCGTTCACATCGACGTTGGTAATCCGGACATCCTTAGGCTCATCCGGGTTGCCGATCCCTATCGTGAAAACAGGGATCTTGCGTTCTCCAAGGCCCCGCGCGAACTCCGTAAGCGAGATCGTATCTGCGTTCTGCTGGAAATCACTCAACATGATCACACCGGAAACCTGCTCACTGCGCTTGCCGAAACCGAGCCCCAGCACACCGGAAACAGCATCCCTGAGCCCCTCGGCGACCTTTGTCTCCTGTACCCGCTGATCCCCCCTGACCTTTGAATACGGGGGCAGGACCTCACCAGCCTCCTCTGCCTCTTCGCCTTCTGCCCCCTCGGCGCCCTCGGCGGTGGAAGACTCTTCACCGGTTCCCAGCTTCGAGTAAGTCTTCAGGCTGTTGACAGCTCCGCTGAAGGTATAAACAGCCAGCTTCGCTTTCTTTCTCAGCTTCCCTATAAAGCCAGCCTCCTCGTCCCGCACCAGTCTCCGCACCAGGTCGTAGCGTGTCGTGCCTTCAATAATGTCAGGCTGGCTTCCGAAAAGCTCGGCGAGGGCTGCAGGTATCTCGCGCTGGGAATACCGGTCCCTGATATCCTGGCTGAGGGAATCGTCCACCAGCAGAATGAGGGTGCTGTCAGTGGTCTCGTAGGTTTTCTCCTGCCGCACGGGCTGGGCAATCATCAGCAGCGCCAGCGCCAGCACCAGGAACCGTAAAGCTCCAAGAGTCCAGCGCCAGCCCGGCTTGCCTACCGGTTTTTCACGCTTGTAAAAGAAGGTGATCCAGCCGATCAACAGGGGGAGAATGACAAGAACCACAACCCAGGGTTCCGGCATCTCCAGCCAGCGGATCTTTTCCTCTGTCACGATCCCTGGCTGTGACCCGGCCTGGGCTAAACAAATCCCCATGAAGAAGGCTGCCAGCATCAGCCTGCCCTCCTGCCAAAGAACTGGGCAAGCGCCGTCTCGAGCAACATCAGTGCGATCACAGCCGCCAGGCAATACTTCCAGAACTCGCGCCCAAGCAATTGCTTCTGCTCCTGCCGGCGGCTTTCGACCTTCTCTGAATAATCCAGGAACTGCCCGGCCTCCACACCGAAGTGGGTCTCCAGCTCAGACGCATCGATTCCACGGAGGTCACTTTCACCTGTGGCGACATTGACGCTGAAATACTCGACGGAGTTGGGCTTCACGGCATCTCCTGCCGGGACACCACCGCCTTCTACACTTCGGTTCAGATCCAGCCTGTAGAGCCCCGGGACGTCTGTCTGTCCATAGGTTATGGAGAACCTGCCGGGATCTTCAAGTTCACGCATCGGTGTCCGGGCTGTACGCCCTCCAGGCAGGCTTCTTCCAGGAATCTGTGGCGCGTGAAGCATGACCTCGAGAGCGAATTCGGAGCCATCGTAAAACCGCTGAAACTCATCTCCGACCCCCAGGTTGTCATTCAGGGTTCGGAACCCGACCAGGTAGGCTATCGATTCATAGAGGAACACCACGTAATCCTGCCAGGCCGGGAACTCATTCCAGTCATCATCGGCGGACGAGGTGAACCACAGGACCCGCCCACGGCCGTAGGGGTTGTCAAAAACGGCGGGGCTCCTGTCAAGATCGTTGTAGCGGCAGAAGACCCGGGCACCGGTATCCTCCTTCGGCACTGCAAGCTTCATGAAACGGTAGAAGGGAACCAGGGCCCGATGCAGCTCTGTGCGTTCCTTGTGCTGGGCAAAATAATCAGCCACCGGGTGGGAGCTGTCTGAGAACTGCAGGTAGACGGGGCTGAGACTGTCTCCACGCTGCTCAATCACCTCGAAGGGGAGAAGACGCTTCGGCCCCGGGGTATGAAAGAGGCTGTTATAGACCTGGGGGTCAACGTTATCTCCCATGAACACAACCAGGAAGCCTCCCTCGTCAACATAGCGTTGCAGGGTGGCAAGCTCAGCCGCGGCGATCGATTCAAGGTTGGCCAGGACCACCATCGAATACCTTTTCCAGTCCATATCACGCACGAGATCTGCGGAGAGGTTGACCGGCTGAAACGGGGTGATCCGTCCGCCGAGAACAGCCAGGTCATCATCCCTCGGCTGCAGGGCCGTCTGCAGATAGAAGGTCTCGGTCTCGAGTGGATCGACTGCAGGGTCTCCATCCACCAGCAGGACCTCTATTTCGTCCCGGACCTCAACAGCCAGGAAACGCTTGTTGTCTATGACAAGACCATCGGTACGCACCTCGGCGATAACCGTATGATAGCCGGGCTCATCGAAACGATAGGGAAGGCTGCGTGTCACCTCGCCTCCGGCAGGAATCCTCAGGATCTCGCCCTCCCCGGCTTCTCCACTCTCCGCTCCGATGGCAGGGTCAACCCGGATGGTAAAAACAAGACCATCGACTTCCTGGTCACCATAGTTCTTGAGGGTCACCTGGATCTCAACGGTTACGCCCTTTGAGAAGAGATCCGGCTTTACCGCCAGGTCGGTAACTGCCACATTGGGGCGGTTGCTCTGCTCAGCTGCAAGCCGGGAAAACTCGACAACGTGGCCATCCTGCTTAAGCTCCTTGAGCAACTGGCTGAGCTCCGGAGACCGGGGTCCTTCATCTCCCAGCCAGTCCTTACGCTGCAGGTCGCTCAGCAGAACGATCCTGCAGGGCTCAACAGGACCACCATCGGAGGCTACGAACTGTTCGCTGAGATCCTTGATGGAGCGCAGGGAGGTTACCAGTCGCACCCCCCTGCTGACACTGGTTAAACGGCCAAGTTCCTCCTCCAGGAGGGCCCGGTTCTTAGAGTTCATCTGCTTGCGCTCAAGCACCACCCTGGGGTTGTGCCCCAGCGTCATCACCGCCACGTAGGATTCGTCGTCGACATACGTATCGGTATCCACCAGATCGAGAATAGTCCGCTTCGCGCTCTCCAGCAGGCTCGACCCTCCAGCTACGTAGTCCATGCTGAAAGATGTGTCGATTACAAAAATCCAGTTCTTGTTGCCACCAGTTGTGCTGAAGGCCGTATTGGAGGGCATGCGCGGACGGGCGACCGCGAGGACCAACAGGAGTACGATCAGGCACCGGATCAGCAACAACAACAGGTTCTGCACCTGCAGCCGGCGACGGCTCTTCTTGAGCGCCTTCAGCAGGAACTCCATGGCTGCCCATTTCCGACGTCGATAGCGCTGGCGGTTGATCAGGTAGATCAGGATCGGAATGCCAACAAGGGCACCTAGCCAGAGCAGGAGGGGATTAACAAAAAAACTGCTCACCTCCTGAGGCTCCCTGCACGCTTGGCCAGGTAGGTAGAGAGAGCCACGTCAAGATGGTCGCTGGTGTCCAGGGCCACATAATCAAAACGATTGTTCC
>CAJWZY010000025.1 GCA_913050545.1 uncultured bacterium
AAGCCGCTGAAGAAGAGGCGACCGGGAATATTGATGAGCCTGAATCTGCCGAGGCAGATACCCAGTAAACGAAACCAGCCAGGTCCGGCTCCTGTTACGGCCGAACCGGCATACTCAGTGATCTGAAGAGCGTCAGGAAGGACGGTCCCTTGGGAGTTAGAATTTTCACCCTTGCTAAAGAACTCGATATGAGTAGCAAGGATCTCATCACCTTCCTGAAAACCCAGGGACATAAGGTTGCCAGCCATATGTCCTCGATCGATGACCCGGTCGCGAAGATCCTCCGTGATCGCTTGAAGCCCAAAAGTGCCGAAGCTCCAGCGGCTGTAAAAACCGCCGCCAAGGCAAAAACCGGGCAGAGCTCCACGACCACGAAGACTGGCGTCGGCGCCAAAAGCAGCGGAGAAAAACCAGCTGGGGAGCAGGGTGGGCGGAAGAAAAAGGTCCGGCGTTTCTTTCCAACGAACGAATACTCAGCAGGTGGCGGCGGTAGATTTTCCAGCAAGAACCGAAAATCAAATCGAAGAGGCGGTGGAGATCCGGCAGAGCGGAGGAGGCCCGCAGAGTTCAAAGCTCCTGAGAAAATCGAGGTCTCCGTCCCACTGGCCCTGAAAGATCTCTCGTCCACGCTGGGGATGAAGGCGCAGGTTCTTATCAAGACCCTCTTCAAGCTCGGCAAGCCTGTCACCATCAACGACTTCCTCGATGAGAATCTCGTCCTTGAGGTCTGCATGGATATCGGCACCGAGGTCGAGTTCAAGAAAAAAGAAGAAAGCCAGGAAGAGCTGCTCAAGCTGATAGAAGACGAGGTCACTGATGAGGCGAACCTCGTCTCCAAGGCTCCAGTCGTGACCTTTCTCGGCCATGTCGATCACGGAAAAACCTCTCTGCTCGACAAGATCCGCGAAACCCAGGTCACCTCCCGTGAACATGGAGGAATCACCCAGCACCTTGGCGCCTATCGTGTCGAAAAGGGAGATGTCCGGGTGACCTTCATCGATACCCCCGGGCATAAAGCCTTCACTGAGATGCGGGCCAGGGGAGCCAATGTCACCGATGTGGCAGTGCTGGTTGTCGCCGCGGATGATGGGCCCATGCCCCAGACAGAAGAAGCGATCAATCATGCCCGCGCTGCAGAGGTGCCCATTATCGTCGCTATCAACAAGGTCGACCTCGCCAGCGCGAACCCGCAAAGATGCAAAGAGCAACTCTCCGGGCTCGGACTCAACCCGGTGGAATGGGGTGGCGATACGGAAATGGTAGAAGTCTCTGCCCAGACTGGAGATGGTCTCGACAACCTCCTGGAGGTTCTCAGCCTGGAATCAGAAATACTCGAGCTCAAGGCTAACCCGGAAAGATCGGCGATTGGAGTCGTGCTGGAAGCCGAAGCGACCACCCACCGGGGAGTTCTCACCACAGCCCTGATCAAGGACGGGTCATTGAAGCTCGGTGACAGTGTGCTCGCCGGGGCGAGCTACGGCCGTGTCAAGGATCTCCTGATCAACGGCTCGGAACAGGTCAATGCAGCCGGTCCTTCCATGCCCGTCACCCTCGTCGGGCTGAACTCCGTTCCCGATGCAGGCGAGAAGCTGTATGTGCTCGAATCTGAAAAACAGGCGCGCCAGATTGCTGATTCGAGAGCGAGAAGCCGACGGGAGCTGGAGCAGGCTGAGAAATCAAGCGGTAAGAGACGATCCCTCATCGACCTGGTCGAGAAGACCTCCACCGGCGAGACCACGGAACTCAACCTGATTCTGAAAGCCGATGTACGCGGCTCGATTGAAGCCTTGCGAAGCTCGCTGGTAAGTCTTTCCACCGATGAGGTAAAAGTCGAAATCATCCATACCGGCGTAGGCGCGGTCAGCCAGGAAGACGTCCAGTTGGCATCCGCCTCCGATGCGGTCATCATCGGCTTCCACGTCGTGGCCGACGATCGAGCGCGCGTCGTGGCAGAGGAAAACGGCATCGAGATCCGACACTACAAGGTTATCTACGAAGCGGTGGATGACATCCATGCCGCCATGGAGGAGCGGCTTGCTCCAGAAGAGATTGAAGAATTTCATGGAGAAGCAGAAATCCGGGAGGTATTCAAAGCTTCCAAGCTCGGCAACATTGCCGGTTGCTACGTCAAAACCGGCAAGATCCTCCGTAACGACAAGATCCGCCTGGTTCGAAACGATGTAGAAATCCACGAGGGCTCCATCGCAAACCTCAAGCGTATGAAAGACGACGCCAAGGAGGTCAAGGAAGGCTTCGAGTGCGGAATTAAGTTGAAGAACTACGAGGACATCAAAAAAGACGACCTGATTCGAGCCTACGCGATCGTTCACAAGGCTCGTACCCTCGAGAAGTGATCCGGCAGCCCTGGTCGAATCCGCAAACCACTTAAATGCCCCCCCGCCACTCCCAGAAAATAGCCAGCCGGATCAAGTTCCTGGTCAGTCACGTTGTACAGCAGGAATTGAACGATCCACGCCTTGGGTTTATTACGATCCTCGACGTTGAGATGACCTCAGATCTTCGCGAGGCGAAAATCTACTTCTCCGTTCTGGGCCCTCGGGCCGAGCAGTCGAAATCCCTCCAGGCGATTGAATCATCCTGTGGCTTCATCCAGAGGCGAGTCGGAAAGAATCTCAAGCTCCGGAACACCCCTGTTCTCAGGTTCGTCCTCGACGACACCGATGACAGGGTGTCCAGGATCGAAGAGATCCTGGCACAGCACCGCGAACCCGGAGAGGAACCGGATCCGGAGGCAACCTCCAGCGAGGAAGAGGAAACCGACTGATCAGGTTTCCAGCCGATTCCTCCCGCCGTTTTTTGCTTTGTAGAGCGCCTCGTCAGCACGCCGCAAAAGCGACTCCACCTCGACCTCACCCGGCAGAAGACTGGCTGCTCCGAGACTCACGGTAACCGCCACCCCAGCCCCGGGAGTCCCGCCTCCTGAGAGGTCGAATCGGCAGTCCGTCAGCTCGCTGATCAGCTTCCTGGCCGCCGAGCTGGTCATCTCCAGGTCCGTCTCGGGAAGTAACCACACAAACTCATCTCCCCCGTACCGGCCGATCACATCGGTGTTTCGAATGTTGCGCCGAAACAAGGAGCCGAGCTCTCGTAGCAGGCTGTCGCCCGCCAGGTGGCCGTGCTCATCATTGATTTCCTTGAACTTATCAATATCAATGAAGACGAGAGAGAGAGGCCGGTCATAACGGCAGGCCCGCTTCACCTCATCCTTGACCCGCTGGAGAAAATAGCTCCTGTTATAGACTCCGGTGAGAACATCTACTGTCGACTGGCGTTTGAGCTCACGGTTCAAACGCAGGTTGTCGATGAGCATCGCGATGACCTCGCCGATGCGCGAAACCATGTCGCGCCTCCACTCCAGGAAGGAATCCAGTCCGGCGAAAAGGGTGTTTTCCCGCTCATGCTGAACCACCTCCAGGAGGCCGAGCAGTCTTCCCCTGCTGCGCAGCTCCACCATCAGCTCGTTGCCGCTACCCCCGCCTGGCTCACCAGGCTCACGGGCTGCGGCCAGCCAGTGTGCGTAGCGGTTATCCCCATCGAGCGGAAATATCTTCTTGCCACGCTCCAGGGTGGAACAGGCTGTATGCAGGATGTCCTCTTCAAGGACGAGGAGGCTCGCGTCCCGAAACCCCATACCGTCATCAGAGGTCAGAACCTTCACCGCCTCGCTGAACAGCTCCGATTCTTTCTCTATATCAAGCAGGCGGGTCGTCAGATCGAGGGTGGACTTGATTTTTTCATTCAGCTCGTACATCCGCAGGGAAGACTGCAATGCCTTCACCGCACGGTGCTTCTGCAGCTGCGCCTGCTCTTTCCAGTCATTGGAACCCGGGCGCAATCCACCCAGATCACTTGCTGAAACGGTACCCTGTTTGCTCATTTTCAGTCCTGCCCAGATCAACTGCCAGTTCCCCCCGGAAAGTATACAACACGCTTACCAATGCCGCAGCAGACACCAAATAAGTGCCTGAAACTTGGAGAGAAGCCGGTGAAATGCTATAAGTAGCCTGATGTCAGATATTTACAAGGCGATATCAAAACTACTCTCGGAGGGCCACAGAGGTGCACTGGCAACCGTTATCGGGGCCAGCGGCTCCACGCCAGGCAAGGAATCTGCCAAGATGCTTGTGCGCGAAGATGGCACCACAGTCGGCACTATTGGCGGAGGCTGCACCGAGGCGGATGTCTGGGCACTGGCAAGGGAGGCTATCGAAAAAGATTGCCCGATCCGTAAAAGCTTTGAGCTCTCAGCGAGAACTGCCGGGGAAGAAGGACTCGCCTGTGGCGGAGTGGTTGAAATCTTCATCGAACCGCTGGGAAGTCCCGTGGTGCACATCTTCGGCGCAGGGCATATAGCCCGGCAGCTGGTTCCCCTCGTCGAGCTGGTTGGAATGAAATGCGTCATCGTCGATGACCGCCCACAATTTGCCGACTCAGAACACTTCCCACCAGCCAGCCATGTGCTGGTCTCTGACTTTGAAGACTGCTTTGAAAAGCTCTCGATTACCCCGGCCAGCTTCATCGTTATTGTCACCAGGGGCCACAAATACGATCAGCTGGTTCTTTCAAAAGCTGTCCGGACCCAGGCCGGCTACATCGGGCTCATCGGAAGCAAACCGAAGATCGCAGGGATCTATAAAACTCTCCGCGAGGAGGGTGTCACACAGGAAGAGCTCGATGAGATTCACGCTCCGATCGGGATCGATATAGGCAGCAGGACACCTGAAGAGATCGCCATAAGCATCGCCGCGGAGCTGATTGCCCATCGTCGAAAGGCCTACCTCAAGGGCAATAACAGGCGGCTGGGAAAGGCCGGGCGGTCAACCACCTACTGAGGGAGGGAACCTGCAGCTCCGGAATCGCACACCCGTCAGCCGACCTAGTTGAATACTGGAGCGGAAAAGGCTGCGGCAATCCGGATACCCAGCGAACCACTCTTCACGGGGAGCTCGATTCTTTTGCCCATGCGTTCGATAACCAACAGGATGTTTTCAGCATCCTGCCGACGCGCGACCTCCACTGCCACACGAAGTGCCGTACGGGTCGTGATCGACTGGCCGTTATAACTCAGAACCACATCGTTGACCTGCACTCCTGCCTTCGCGGCCCGGGAACCAGCCTCAACCCGGGCAATCCTGATCCGGAGCAGAGCCAGCTTCGCCCTCTCCGAAGCGATATCTAGCTCATCGCCGGCTTCTCTCCCGGTGAAGGGCGCTGTGTCGCCGCCCTCCCGCAGGGCCTTGCGTCGCAGAACCTCTCTCACTGCCCGGTAGCAGTTGATGAGTCCATGTCCGGTTTGAGCATCCACTCCTGGTGCTGCCACATCGGTGGCTGTCGCCGTGATAACCTCCTTCAGATCCCAGGGAAGCAGATCCGGGTCAGCCGAGAGCATCAATGCAATCGCTCCACAAAACATGGGCCCGGCAAATGAGTTGCCGTTCAGGCCTGCATTCATCACCGACCCATCCCGCCTCAGAAACGGCAGCCCCATGTTGAAAGCACAGACCTCTGGCTTCTGAACCAATCCCTCGCGGTAATGCTCAGTTTCCCATTTCACAGGCCCCTGGCTCGAGAACGGGGTCCGGCTGAAATCGCGTTGTACACCTGCAGCCGCAAAAACCACCTCCGGGATGTCCTCAGGAACACGCATCTGCACAGGCACCTGCTCTGACTCGGCGAAATTACCTGCGCCGGAAACAAAAAACACCCCACACAGGGAACCCTGCTCCATGACCTTGCGCCAGTGAGAGCGGTACTCGCCCAGCCGGGGAATCGAAAAACTCATGCTGTAGGTGTCGGCCCCCTGCTCGACAGCCCATTGCACAGCTCTCTCGAACCGTCCCCCGCCAATCACTCCTGCCCACCTCGCCTGCGGGGCAATTCCGAACTCATATTCCTTACCGGGAACCCCACGGCCACAAATAATAGCCGCGCACATAAACCCATGCATCCACCGAGGCGAAGATGACCTCAAGGACACCGGAACACTTGTCAAGCGAGCCGTATCTGCATCGAAATTGAACCCGTGGTAATCATCCACGAAGCCATTGCGGTCATCATCGAGACCGTTTGCCGGAACCTCTCCCGGATTGCGGTAGAGATTACCCTCGAGGTTCTCTGAGAATACGAAGGAAAAATCGTGGACCACGTTGAGGGTCCCCAGCCCGGTGATACCAAGCTCCTTCCACGTCCGGTCCGCCTGCAAAGAACGGATATACCAGGGATGCTTGTAGCGCTTCGGATCAAATGGCGTTTGCTGTGACCCGGGAAAACCGGGAGCAACAGCCCCGGGAGGAGGCCGGTTGACAGGCCGGCTCGCAGCCGCAAAGACCTTCTTCACGCCCGGAATGGACCGCAGGCTCTGCAGGTTTTCCTGCACGGTGAGGCAGGAAAACCCGTTCACAATCCAGTGAGGCTCCACCTGGCTGATCTTTCCCTCATCAACGAGCTCGTCGATGCGGGCCTCGGCCTGTTTCCAGGACCGGCCATGAATTGCCTGCAGGGTTTTCACCACAACCTTACGAAGTTCCCTCCGCTTGCCCCCGGCAAATTCTTTTGCCCTGCGCCGGTAGGCTTCACCATCGCCAAGCAGCTGATCCTCAAACCAGACCGTTACCCTGCTGCGCCTTGCCCGGCGAAAACGCAGCTTGAAGGCCGGGTCCAGCCAGATCCCCTCACCCGCCAGCTTCTCTGTCTTCAGCAGGCCATCGGCTAAGGGTGGAATACTCCTGACCTGGGTCTCCTCAGCACCGCAGCCATCCGAACCGGATAAACAGACGACTCCAGCGAGGAAACAGGAAAAAAACAGCCTGGAAGTTTTTTCACTCATTGCGCTCTACCTGCCCCCCCACCAATCCCGAGGGCAGCTCCAACTGCAGAACTCTGCAGAAGCTGGTTTGAACAGGTTTTGATGCATTCCAAAGCAAATAGTATAATCCAGCCTTCCCCTTATGGGATTCTTGAAGACGTCCGGGACAGGAAACTACAACTCCTTTCAATTTAACACTTTGGGGAATCCAATTCCCCTTTTCTTCTTTTTGTGGAGAAGTTCGGGTGAAGATCAGCAAACGCCTGCTAAACATCTGTGATGCAGCGGAAGAGTACTGTCCGCCAAGTCTCAGTGAAAACAACTACCCTGAAACGATCATAGACGTGGTTATCTTTCACCGGCTCCATCTCCATATGGACCCGAAGCTGGCCAAAAGATGCTACAACCTGTTGAAATCGGATTTTGTGGACTGGAACGAGGTCCGGGTCAGTGTGATCCGCGATATCCAGATCGGCCTGCGAAAGAGTTTTGATTCACTGGCACTAGCGGTCTTCATCAAGGACTTCCTGGAGTTCGTCCACAAAGAACTGCGCGAAATAAGTCTCGAGAACCTGCTGGAGGAAAACCTGGGTGAAATTCGCACCTTCCTGAAAAACATCAGGGGCATGCACTCTTCGACAATTGACATGGTCCTGATGCGCTTCAAGGAACACCCCATTATGCCGCTCAGCCCGGATATGGAAAAATTGCTCGTCAAGCTCAGCCTTGCCAAGAGCGGTGAAACCCGGGACCGCAAAGAAAAACGCTTCTACGAACTCCTGGGGCCCGAGAAGGCGCTCCAGGTTCACCACTATCTGCTCTACTACACGGATGTGCGTGAGAAGATGAAAGAAAAAGTAGAGTTGCCTGCTCAGCTGAGCACTGGAAGGCGTAAAAAACCCGCGGCAAAAAAGACCGCCAAAGCCGGAAAGAAGTAATACAAGCCTGCCCCCTGGCAGAAAACCTCTGCTGATTTGAATGACTCCATCAACCTCTGAGCTGGAAAAGTAAAGCGTTATGGCTGGCCACTCAAAATGGGCGAATATCAAGCACCGCAAGGGCGCTGCAGATGCCCGCAAGTCCAAGATGTTCTCCAAGCTCGCGAAATACATCATGGTCGCAGCCGGGAACGGCGGCGGTAACCCGCAGGAGAATCTCAAGCTCCGCTACGCCATCGAGAAAGCGAAAGCCGAGTCGATGCCAAAAGATTCAATTGTGCGGGCAGTCAAGAAAGGTACCGGGGAACTGCAGGGGGATGCCATCGAGGAGCTCACCTACGAGGGAATCGGCCCCCACGGCCTTTCCGTCATCATGGAAGCGATCACTGATAACCGCAATCGTACAGGCGGGGAGATGAGAAACCTGCTGGAGAAGCGAGGTGGCTCACTCGGAAAAACCAATTCGGTGATGTGGAAGTTTGACCGTAAAGGGATCCTGGTCATTTCGAAAGAGGATGTCGAAGAGGAAGAGCTCTTTGAAGAAGCCCTCGAAGCCGGTGCGGAAAATATAGAAGAGGTCGAAACCTGTTTCGATGTGGAGGTTCCAGCCGAGGCCTTTGACCAGGTCAGGAGCGCCCTGCAATCCTTCCTGGAGAAAAAGCGGGGCATCGGTGAAGAGAAGAAATGGGGCGAGGCTGAAGATGACCGGCCTGTTTTCGAACGCTCCGAATTATTCTACAAGCCCCAGAATCCGGTGATCATCGATGACAAGGAGACTGCCAAGGCAGCCCTGAATTTCCTCGAGGATCTCGAGGATCATGAAGATGTACAGAATGTCTTCAGCGATCTCGACGTTCCAAGCGAGATCATCGAGGCGCTCGCTTCCGAAGACTGATCAACTGGCTTACCCTTGGGGACTGTTTACCCACGTCCTTCGTGGACTGGGGGATGGCAGAGAAACTCCGAGTAATCGCGTATGGCGAGGCGGTCGTTGAACGTCTCATCGAGCTCGTGCCAGTATCCCACATTCAGATCGCCCGGCTGCCAACAGAGAAAGACCTTCCTGCCATTGCAGAGCGAGGGAAAGTTGACAACCCCCCTCTTGAACTCTTCGACGAAACAGCCCAGGTTCTCTATCTCGCGGATGTAGCTGTTGATCCTGTCAATCAGGTTGTTCAGCTCGAGCTTGAGATCTCTCAAAGCATTCTCGTTATCTGCCGCAGCACTGCCCGTTTCGTAATCCCTGGCGCTTTTCTCCAGGCACTCAAGCTCTGCCCGTTTCTCAATGATGGCTTTCCACTTCGACATGATGTCAGCGACGATCCCCCTCATCAGTGGGAGCATTCGGTTGGCTTCTTCAATTGAGATAATCTTTGCTTCCATGTGTTTTCTCAAACAGGTGGGGGAAATTCCACGAAATCAGTTCACTACCGTGAAAACATGGAGCAATCCTCGTACCGCCCGGACAGATAACACCCTGTCTTTCTCAAGCTGTTTGTAAACAAGCACATAGGTGATAATCCAGGGAACAGGATTGATCTGAGACGGGACCGGGGCCGGATCGATCCGTCCAGATTCGGGACAATCCTGCCAAACCGCCACCGAATGGCTCTACAAGGCTTGACAGACCCGATCTTTTCACTAAAACGGTGAAGTCAGATGGCATCTTCAAATCAAAAATTCTGGCGGTATGCAGACCCTCTTTCCGGGCGGGTTTTTGTGCTGTCCCTGCTGCTCTCTGCCGCTTGCGCAACAGCCTTCACCCAGCAGTCTCCCCTCAGCGGAAAGCTGATCCGCAAGATCTCCATCGAAGGACTCTCTAAAACACCTGAGTCGGAGCTGCTGGGACGACTTGGATTCCGCATCGGAGAACGATACAACCCGGAAGCTGTCGAACTCGAAGCCGCCAGGTTATTCGCCCTGGGTAAATTCAAGAGGGTCCTGGGCCCCTACGAAAGCAAGTACGAGGACGGGGTGGCTATTCGGTTCGTGGTGGAAGAAAAGCCCCTTGTCTTCAAGATCAGCTACGAAGGTCTTTACAGTGGGGCGATTACAGAGATTGACCTGCTGACTGGAACACCCTCCCTGCGACTGCTCGAAGGCGACCTGTTTAACGAGTACTTGATCCGCCAGGACAAACAGTCCATCCGAAAAAAGTTTCTCGACAAGGGGTTCCTCTTCGTCGAGATCGATCACAAGGTGAAAACGACGAGCCGTGGAATCGAGATCTCCTTCAGGATATTTGAGGGCACCCAGGTCGGGATCGAGGATATCAGTTTCATTGGCAACGACACCTTCAGCGAGAGCGAACTCCTTGCCCAGATGACAAACAAGGAGAGGAAGTTCTGGTTATTCGACCTGATCATGCCCACCCACTTCAGCCCGAAAAATCTCCAGGCTGACATCGGCAGTCTCAAAAGATTCTATCGCCAGCACGGCTTCAGGGATGTCCAGATCGAGTCGCAATCGGTGGAGCTTCGCCCTGGCAAGGAGGGCGTCGACATCGAGATCCTGGTCAGGGAAGGCGATCAATACACCTTCGAGGGCTACACCTTCACCGGAAACTCGGTCTTTTCAGACCAGGTCCTCTCCGACCTGACAACCAGCATCACCGGGACCCGGTTCAACCAGGAAGACCTCCAGGGAGACCAGGAAGCGATTCTCAATTACTACAAGGACAGGGCGTACCTCTTCGCGAAGGTGAGCCCGAAATTCGTCCACTCACTCGACAAGCCCGCCCTGCGCATCGAGTTCAACATCGAGGAAAACAACGAGATCTATATCAACAAGATCAAGATCAAGGGCAACCTGATGACGCAGGACCGTGTCATCAGAAGAGAACTTGAATTCTACCCGGGCGAGAAAATCGACAACTCACGGCTGGTCAAGAGCAAGTCGAACATCAACCGGCTGGGCCTCTTTCCAAGAGTTGACTATACCTACGAGCCCACCCCGCAACCCGCCTACCGTGACGTGACCGTGAATGTCGCGGAGCTGCCACGGTACGGAAATCTCAGCCTGGGCTTTGGACTCTCCCAGGGCTACGGTGTCTTCGGGCAGATCCAGTTCACCAAGCGTAACTTCGACATCCTCGACACACCGGAATCCGTATACGACCTCCTGACGGCATTCACCGGTGCCGGCCAGAGTCTCACCCTCCGCCTCTCGCCGGGAACCATCTGGTCAAGGTACCAGCTGACCTTTGTTGAGCCCTACCTGTTTGACACCAGGAATTCCCTGCGTCTCCATGCCCAGAGCATCAAGTGGTGGCGGTACCTGTGGAGCGAGCGGTATACAGGCTTCCTTCCGAAGGTCAGCCATGCCTTTGACTTCGACCGTGACCTGCGGATCGCTCTCGGAGCACGCTTTGAAAACGTAAACATCGGCGACCTCGAAGACGATGCCCCGGCAGATGCCTTCACCTTCGAAGGCGACACCTTGATCATGGGATTGAATCTCGGCCTGGATTACGACAAGGCGTTCTACCACCCCACCGCCGGCCCTTATGCTGGTCACAAGGAAAAGCTGGAATACAAGATCGCCGGCGGCTTCATGGGCAGTGACCTCGACTACCACCACGTCACATTCGGCCAGAATCTCTACTTCCCGGTTTACACCCAGGACAATGAAGACCACCACGTGATCGCCCTCAAGGCCAACTTTGGTGTCATTGAACCTTTTGGTGATACTGACGAGATCCCGATCTTCGAGCGTTTCTTCATGGGTGGTCCTCATACAGTAAAAGGGTTCCGCCACCGTGGTCTCGGCCCACATGACAATGGCGAACCCATCGGCGCCACGGCACAGGTCTGGGGAACCGCCGAATACAGCTTCCCGGTGTTCGAGCAATTGCTGCGTGGTGTGGCCTTCTTCGATTACGGTAATCTGCAGAACATGTCGGACTTCAGCCTGGACAAGATGCGCTATGTGGTTGGATTCGGTGCAAGGCTCAACTTCCCGCTGCTGGGCGGAGCCCCGATCCCCATCGGGCTCTATTTTGGTACGCCGCTGAAAAGACAACCCGAAGACGAAACCCGTTTTTTCCTTTTCTCCCTCGGATATTTGTTCTGAACAGCCCCGCCAGGCTGAACCCGAACAACAGGCAGAAGCGGCAGGAAACCCTCTATTTCCACGTCTGCGGGCAACATCCGCTTTTCTGGATACCCGGTGGCTTTTGTCGGGGTTCATCTGTTGGAGACTGCAGTTATCTTGCCTTACAATACGCTTCTGCAATCCTATAAATAACCTGGAGGATTCAATTCATGAATCGCCCCGCAATTGCCTTCCTGCTCAGTCTCATCCTCGTTCCCGGACTCTTGAACGCCCAGGACAGTAAACGTACTGAGGTTCTTAAAGAGTACTGTAAGCGAGCGGCCCAGCTACCGCCCAGGGATGCAAATGCGCATTTCCGTTTTTACCTCTGGTGCTCCGAGAACAATTTTTCCAACGAGGCGGGTTTCTACCTGAAGGAAGCCCTGGTAATCGATGAGGACCATACCGATGCTCGTGAGGCTCTCGGATACGCCCGCTATGGCAGCTCCTGGGTCCTGAAAACCGAGCTGGCAAAACCGACCGGGAAATCCAGCCGTAATACCAAGGCTCCAGAGGCAGAAAAAACACCGGAGCTTGTCATCACCACGACCCCTCCTGCCACCGAAGCAGGAGCTCCCAGCCTCCCGGCTGACCCCTCCACCGGCGAAGAAGCAGGAACAGAAGACAGCGAGCTGGTGGTGGACGCTACCAGCTACTCAGCGGACGTTATCCGCAAAAAAGAATGGGCTGCTTCCCTGGCTGAAAACCTGAATATCGAATTCCAGACCTACGAGGACCAGGACTTCCTCATCCATACAACCCTCTCATCCGCCAGGCACGCCAAGGTAGGCCAGCTGCTTGCCCAGCTGAAGGCAGCTAAAAAACTACTCGGCACGGTGCTTGGGGCCAAGGGAAAGGATGCCCTCCTCTGGCCGGCCAAGGTCCAGATCGTCCTGCTGCGATCGGAACAGCAGTTCCAGCAGTTTGCCGAAGTGGTGGATCAGGTGGACTACGCCAAGAACCCGGAAAGCGGGTATACCAAGGAGGAGCACACCGCGATCTGGCAACCGGACAGTACCGCGGCTTTGAGAATCCTGGCGACCGATGCAGTAAAATACATCCACGGAACCGACCGCCAGACAGGCTGGTGGCTTTCGGAGGGGGTTGCTGAACTGGTCATCGGCACGTTGAAGTCCAAGAGCGGCAAGGACGCCCGGGACAAAGCCTATTTCCTCCGCAACTACAAGACCACCGCAGATATCCTGAGCGCGGAGAACAACGAAGACAATATCTACTATCTCCTCGAAGCCCAGGAAATGAAGCGGCGCCAGGAGAGACGCAGCCGCGCCATGGCAATGACCCTTGTCAACTTCCTCTCTCGCAAGGTCCCCCGCTTTCTGAGTGACCTCAAGGGCAAGGAAGCCCCCGCGGCTCCTCCTGAAGATGACGCAGATGCCCTCAAGGTCTACTGGCTCAGCTACGTCAACTTCCAGGAAAAGACGCTGAAGACTCACTTCAAGAAGGAGACCGAAGAGCTCGATCTCCTCTGGAAGCGCCACGTGCTCGATATGGCCAAGAAGTACAACGCTGCTGCAGATCAGAGAGCCCGCTACCCCAATGTCAGGGGAAGAAACCGCAAAGACTAGACCGGGGAAACCCGGCGCACGAGTTTCAAAAGCCTGTTCCGAATAACCTGCGAACGGCTTTTTCTTTGCGGCCCCTGCGGTGCTTACTGCATCACCGGCAGTTCTCACCCTTATCAGAACGAACCCCGCAGGCCTGATGCGATCAAGGACAGCTTCCTGCGCCGTCGATAACAATGCATGAACGAGTCTCTCAAAGGGGCTGAAGAGAAAAGACTCGTCAGCCTCGAAGTACCAGCATGCAGATGCGGGCCTGTTCGCACTGCAGCATCAGACCTGGTCCTGGATGAAATC